>JAEZNV010000101.1 GCA_023441725.1 Actinomycetes bacterium
CTTCGCGGCGGCGGTCGGCCCCATGCCGTCCTCCGTCGCCAGGAGGAAGAGCTCGACCTTCTCCCTGCTGTACATGCGAACCTCCAGTCCGGACCGCCCCGCGGTCCAACTTTCTGTCCGCACCCCCTTTTATGGCTTGGATGCCGATTTTAGGAACTATTTCACCGCAACTTATAAAGACAGTATCGGGCTAGGACAAATCATCCTCGTAGGGCATTAAATCGGCAAGGTAGCCCTTCTCCTTGAGCATGGCCTCGATCTCGTCAAGGGTCTGCTCGTCCTCCGCCGCAATGCGATGGAAATGATAGCCGCTCGTCACCGTTAGTAGCGGAAAGCTCTTGCCGCTCTCGATATCGTGCAGGTAGCGCTCAACATCGCGACGATTGCGGATATCCAAGTCGGCCGTGATCTTACCGTACACGCGGTGATTGACGATCACGTTGAGCACGGCGCCTCCGGCGTCGACGACACTCGTGAGCTCATCGCCTGCCTGCTCCACGCTGTGGCGAACCTTGACCAAGCGCGTGGGCACAGCGGGGCTGCTGGGGGCCTCCTGCAGCACATAACCACGGTTGGTCGCCACGATATCGTGTCCGTCGGCGCGCAGCAGGGCAATGTCCTGCACCACGACCTGGCGGCTCACACCCACCTCGCGGGCAAGCGCGCTGCCCGAAACGGGCTCCGTGGCCCCCTCGAGTACGCCCATGATGGCGCGGCGACGCTCGCGGGCATCCATTATTTACCGTCCAGCAGACGCAGGTGCTTAAGCGAAAGGTCGAGGATCGGCGCAGAGTGCGTCAACGCCCCCGAGCTAATAAAGTCAACGCCCAGGTCGGCGAGCGCTCGGACATTGCTGGCGTCCACGTTGCCCGAGCACTCGGTCTTGGCGCGGCCGGCGATAAGCTCGATCGCGGCAGCCATGTCGTCGTGGGTCATGTTGTCGAACATGATGATATCGGCGCCGGCCTCCACGGCCTCGCGCACCATGTCCAGGTTCTCGCACTCAATCTCGACCGTCGTGGTAAACGACGCATGGGCGCGCGCCATCTCAATCGCGCGTGCCACGCCACCGGCAGCGTCAATGTGGTTGTCCTTGAGCATAACGGCCGTCGACAGGTTGTAACGGTGATTGCTGCCGCCGCCGATCTCGACCGCGGCTTTCTCGAAGACGCGCATGCCCGGCGTGGTCTTGCGCGTGTCGACAAGCACGGTCTTGGTGCCCTCGAGCGCAGCCGCCATCCGATGCGTGTAAGTAGCGATGCCGCTCATGCGCTGCAGGTAGTTGAGCGCCACACGCTCGCCCGAAAGCAGCACGCGCGCGTCTCCGCGCACCTGGCCCACGTGATCGCCAGCGTGCACCTCGTCACCGTCGGCAACATCAAACAGCACCGAGCTCTGCGGATCCAGCAGCTCAAAGGTGCGGGCGAATACGTCCAGGCCGGCGATAATGCCGTCGGCCTTGGCGATGAGCTCAACGGTAGCGGGGCGCGCCGTGGGGCACACGCTCGCCGTACTCACGTCCTCAAAGGTAATGTCCTCGCGCAGAGCCTGCAAAATCAGATCATCGACGACGAGCTTCATGGTAATGGGGTTCATGGTCTACTCCTCCACGGCCTGCGTGCCGGCGGCACGGGCCAAATCATCGATTGCAAGGGGGTCGGCGCTCAGGGCGCGGTGACGCCCGTCAAGCGCGGGCTCACCGGCCTGCTCCACGGCCAGCGACTCGCCGGTACGCATATACCACGCGGCGCGACGACCCCAGACCAGCGCCTCGAGCAGGCTGTTAGAAGCTAGGCGGTTCTTGCCGTGAACGCCGTTGCAGGCCGTCTCGCCCACGGCGTAGAGCTCGGGCATCGAGGTGCGACCGTCCTTGTCGACCCACACGCCGCCCATAAAGTAGTGCTGCGTGGGCGTAACGGGAATGGGCTCGTCCAAAATATCGCGGCCGTCCTCCAGGCAGCGCGCGCGGATGTTGGTAAAGTGCCCGGTCACCACATCGCGCTCGACGGGGGCAAAGCTCAGCCACTCGTGCTCGGTGCCGTCCTGCTTCATCTGCTCGCGGATGGCGGCGGCGACAACGTCGCGCGGCTGCAACTCGTCGGTAAAACGCTCGCCGGCGGCATTGAGCAAAATCGCGCCCTCGCCGCGGCAGCTCTCGCTAATCAGGAACGTGCGGCCCGGCTGCGGCGAGAACAGTCCCGTGGGGTGAATCTGCACGTAGTCCAGGTGCTCCATCTTAATGCCATGCTCCTGAGCAATGTAGCAGGCATCGCCCGTGAGCTGCGGGTAGTTAGTCGAATGGTCGTATACGCCGCCGATACCGCCCGTAGCCCACAGCGTGTGGCGGGCATGGATCTTAAAAGGCTCGCCGGCATGCACGCCCTCAGCGGCATTTGCCAGCTCGTCGGCGGGGCGAGCCGAATCGCCCTCATCCACGGCAATGGCGACAACGCCGGTGCACACCGTGGCGTCATCGCGCTCGGCGGTCAGGATGTCGGTCATGGCAACGTGTTCGAGAATCTGCACGTTGTCCAGCTTACGGACAGCCTGGAGCAGCTTGGTCGTAATCTCCTTGCCCGTAATATCGGCATGGAAGGCGATGCGCGGGCGGCTGTGCGCGCCCTCGCGGGTAAAGTCGAGGCTGCCGTCGGCCTTGCGCTCAAAGTCCACGCCCATCGCCAGCAGGTCGTTGATGACCGAGCGGCTCGAGCGGATCATGATGTCAACGCTCTCGCGGCGGTTCTCGTAATGGCCGGCGTGCATGGTGTCCTCAAAGAAGGCATCGTAGTCAGAGCCCTCGGGCAGTACGCAGATGCCGCCCTGCGCGAGCATCGAATCGCACTCGTCGATGGCGCCCTTGGAGAGCATGATTACGCGCGTGCTCGTCGGCAGATTGAGAGCCGCATACAGGCCCGCCACGCCGCAACCGGCAATGACGACGTCACACTCCATATCGGGGTATTGTTTGGTTTCCACAGGAATCCTCTCCCTTGAATGTGACATAAGGGACCGTCCCTCATGTCACATTGTTCTAGCGCGCCGCGTACTCGAGCATGCGGTCGAGCGTGAGCTTGGCCTGATCGGCGGCCTCATCCGACACGCCAATCTGCACCTCGCCCTCGCCCGTCTCCAGGCAGTGCACGAGCTTTTCGAGCGTGATGAGATCCATGTTGACGCAGGTGGGCTGCACCGCAGGGAAGTAGAACTTCTTGCCAGTGCCCTGGCAGCGGCGCTCGAGCTCGTAGAGCACGCCGCGGACCGTCACGATGATGAACTCGCTGGCGTCCGACTCCTCGGCATACTTGATGATGCCGGCAGTAGAGCCGATGTGATCGGCCTCGGCCAGGACGTCGGCCTTGCATTCGGGGTGCGCCAGCACGAGCGCGTCGGGGTGTGCCTCCTGCGCGTCGACGATCTGCTCGACGGTGATGATGTGATGACGCGGGCAGTAGCCGTTGTTGAGGATGACGTGCTTTTGGGGCACCTGCTCGGCTACGAAGCGGCCCAGGTTCTGGTCGGGAATGAACAAGATGTGCTGCTGCGGCAGCTCGGAGACGATTTTGACGGCGTTAGAGCTGGTAACGCACACGTCACTCCAGCTCTTGATCTCGACCGTCGAGTTGACGTAGCACACCACGGCCAGGTCGTCGCCATACTCGGCGCGCGCCGCGTCGACCGTCTCGCGCTTGACCATGTGCGCCATGGGGCAGTCCGCGCCCGGCTCTGGCAGCAGCACGGTCTTGGTGGGATTGAGCAGTTTGGCGCTCTCGCCCATAAACTCCACGCCGCACAGCACGATAGTCTGCTGCGGCAGGCTCTTGGCGAGCTTTGCCAGGTAGAAGCTGTCGCCGACGAAATCGGCCACGGCTTGGACCTCGGGCGCCACATAATAGTGTGCCAGGATCACTGCGTCACGTTGGGTTTTTAGTTGCTGAATGGCCTCGACGAGCTCTGCGGGCACCAGTGCCGCGCGCTCCGTTGCCGTCGTTGCCGATGCCAGGCCGGCCGCGATATCGCGTGCAAGCTCCGATGCATCCATGTTCGCGCTCTGCGCCATCAAGGCCCCTCTCTTTTGCGAATCTTGGGGCTTTAGTATGACACCTGGCTTTACAGCTGACAAGACAGCTGTAAAGCCAGGTGTAAAGTTGAAATAAAGATTCAATCATGCGGCAGGTCCATTTTCGAACTGGCAAGCTGAGGATAGTCGAGCTCTCGATAGCGCAGGAGGCATCTTTCGCCACCGCAATACCGCTCGGCGCGAGTTGCGTACCGTGGGGCGCAAACGGAACGCACCCCCGCGGGTGGCGCGTGCACGATGTGGCAAAATCGAGGTACTAAGGGGGCCCAATATGCTCAAAATCATCGCCTGCGACGACGACGTCGCCTTTCTAGATAACCTGCACCGCATGATCAACCGCTGGTCGGCCGAGACGGGTACGGCGGTCGATGTTGCACTCGTTACGCGCGGCGAGGACCTGCTGGCACGCCATGCCGCATCGCGCGCCGACATTATCATGCTCGACATGATCATGCCGCTCGTCAACGGCATGGACACCGCCCGCG
>JAEZNV010000103.1 GCA_023441725.1 Actinomycetes bacterium
CGTTGTACCATATAGACGTATATGTGTGCATATGAAAGGGGCCCCGTGGCCAAGACGGTATATTCCGATAACCAACAAAATGTCGATGCTCTGGCTGAGCGTCTGAGCGGACAAACGTCGCTTTCTGCCGAGCGGGCAAAGCTGGTTGCCTACGACCTGCTCTGCCGCAAGACGCTCAAGATCAAGTCGAGCGCGCTGGCGCAAATCTTCCGCTCCGTGGATAAGGAGTGCGATACCAAGGCGATGCGCGACGAGCTTATCGCGGCAAAGATTGTGACCAAGATCGAGGGCAGCGGCATTAATGGTCGCCCGGCGTTCTATACCATCAATGCCGAGATTCATGATGCCCAGGAGCAGCCTGTCGAGGATTCCGTTGAGGTGCCTGCTGCGGAAGAAGTTGCCCCGCGCGAGCATATCGATACCGATGAGCTGCTCGATGAAAACGTCGTTCGCGCTTTTACCGCCAAGGCGGGTCGCGGCGGCTTTGGCGGGGGCGGCAAGCGCGATGCGCAACGCCGCGCTCAGCAGGAGCGCTTCCGTCGCGCCGTTGCTCAAAAGGATGGGCTTGATACCGAGGCTGTTGAGACTGAGGTTGCTGCCGAGTCGCAGAAGCCCGCGAAGGAGCAAAAGCCCGTGGAGGCCCAAGAGCCCAAGCGTCGCCGCGGTGCTCACTTTAAGGCTGCGCAGCAGGACGTTGTGCGCGATGCCGAAGAGGCTGCCGAGGTTGCGGACGATTCCGAGAAGCCGGCCAAGAAGGCCTCAGACTCGTGTCGTCCCGGTCGCGGCTTCGCAGGTCGCGCGTACCCTGTAAAGCGTCAGGAGAAGGTCAATCAGGTTCCGGAGGCGCGGGCCGAGAAGGCCGTGAAGCCAGCCGAGTCGGGAGTCCGTGAACAGAAGCCTGTTGATGAGCAGACTGCGTCCGATACGGAGACTCAGGGCCAGCAACCTGCGGTTGAACAGACGGGGGAGGGTACTTCGAGCAAGCCTCGCCGCCGCCGTCATCGTGGCGGTCGCGGCTCTAACGCTCAGGATGCCGCCGAGAATGTAGCGCCGCGCGACGAAGATGCGAAGGTAGATGCTCCAATGGAGCAGCCCAAGCGTCAGCCGGCGAAGGATGGCAAGCCCGAACGTTCGCAGAAGCAGACGTCTACTTCGAAACGTGAGCGCAGTGTCCAAGGCGATTCTAAGCGCAAGTCTCAGAAGAAGCCCGATTCTGCTGCAGCAGATACGGCTGCCCAGCAGACTGGGTCGACTACCCATGGCGAGGTTTCGGCGTTTGCCCTGGCCCGCGTTCTGGGCAGGCAGCTGCTCAAGGTCGTCCCCACGCCCACGGCGCTCTCCAAAATTAAGGAACAGCAGACCCAGATCGTTAAGGTCGAGGGCAAGGACGGCAAGAAAGCTCCACAGCGCGCCCAGCACAACGAGATGTCCAATCGCAAGATTGCCGAGGAAATCGCGATTATCCAGGCTTGGATCGAGCAAAACCGCGGTGCCGATACTCCGGTTGCCTCACGCCGCCAGCGTGCCTACCAGATCTTCAATGACGAAAAAGCTTTTGACGGCAAGCATGGTGAGCGCCTGATCAGGCGCATGACCGAAAAGGGCATCAGCATGCAGGCGATCAAGGTCGCCCCCAACCGTCCGGTGCACTTTACGGGCTTCTTTGCGCTGGGCGCCGACAAGCCGTTCATTATGGTCGAGAACCTGGATACCTATGACGAGATCGTCAAGCTCCTGCGCGGACGTAAACATGCCAAGCTCTTTGGTACCAAGGTGGGCGGCGTAATCTTTGGCGGCGGCTGCAAGGCGAGCGTCTCGCACGCACTGGATGATTACCTGGCCGAGATCGGCTATCGCTTTACCTATATCTACTACGTGGGCGACATCGATCGCGAGGGTGCGCGCATCGTCGAGCAGGCTCGCAACGCCAACGTCGTTGAGATTCGCCTGCATGCCGGAATGTATCGCGCCATGCTTGCCGAGCATAAGCGCCGCGTGAGGGCGGGCGGCGCGTGCGAGCCCGCGGCTGCCAACCAGGGCGTGCCGCAGAACCTGGCGGCGACGATTAAGGATTTGCCCATGGTTACGCGCGTGCAGTTCCGCAACGTGCTGCGTGAGGGCGGACGAATTCCGCAGGAGATTCTGATGACCGCCGACTATCGGGATGGCGACTCGGGAAGCTTCGACCGCATGCTGAATAATTAGGGACGCGTGGCCCCGGCGGGCCGGGCATTAAGTTTGCTGCTCTACAGTCCTGCGCAAGACGAAGGCCACATTAAGTGGCCTTCTTTGCGTGCGGAACTCGCGACAAACTTAATGCCCGGCCCGCCGGGGCCACACGGCACTTGGTTGTCGCAAGCGGCTCGCTTTTCGGAACTGGGCTGATATTTTCTAGATGTAAGGCGCTCTTGGTCGTTATGGGCCTGGGGCGCCTTCGCGTTTCCTCAGCTCCGCACCCTTGCGGGTTCGAATCCCTCCGCTTGGCGGCGTTGGCTCGATTTTCTTAACGCGAGGCGCTCTCGGCTGATATGGGACGGAGGGATTCCGCGTCCGCCTTTTCGGCGGCCGCGTGCCGCTGCGTCGCTTCGCTCCTTGTGTGCTGCGCTGGAAAACGCTTCGCGTTTCCTCAGCTCCGCACCCTGGCGGGTTCGAATCCCTTCGCTAGCCCACAATAAAGCGCCCCGGGCTGATGAAAGCCTGGGGCGCTCAGTTACCTTGGCTGGGACGGAGGGATTCGAACCCCCAACAGCCGGCACCAAAAACCGGAGTTCTACCGTTGAACTACGTCCCAGTATGGGTGTTGCCAAAAGCAACTCGTCTAGTTTACCTAATCTGCGAGGGCATCGCAAACGCCATCGAGCAGGCGTACCGCGAGCGTCTGGGCGTCGCTGGCAGTGAAGGTGCCGTTGTAGCGCGTCATGCCGGTGAGCTCAATGCGGATGCGTGCCGGCTTTTGCTGTGCGGCGACATTGGCGGTGCGGATGCGCTGGGCCAGGTTGTGGCACTCGGCGAGGGCAATCGTGGCGCGCGGTGAGGCGTCGGCGGGCAGCTCGTCGCTTGCGATCTCGAGCACCAGATCCACGTCGGTCGGAACTTCGGAGTCGCAAAGCATCATGCCGCTGTTGTCGGTCGTCGCCGTGGCGATGTTCCACATGCGCGATGCTACGCTGCGCGCGATAGGGTCCTCACCAATGACGGCAATCTGGAAACGCTCGAGTACGTTGGCCGCGCGGGCAAAGCCGATGCGCGATTCGGCCTCGGTCACCGAAGGCTTACCCTCCCACACGTGGTGCAGGCGGTTGATATAGGCGTAGGTATCCTGGAAAGCCATACCGTCGGCAAACAGACCGACGTTTTCCTGGAACTGCTGAAGGGCCGCCTCGGTGTGAGGGCCAAAGTAGCCATCGTCCTCGCCGCAGGCAAAACCCAAAACGTTGAGCGCCTTCTGCAGGGCCTGCACGTCGGCGCCATGGAAATTGGGCATACGCAGGTAGAGGGTGCGATCGCCCAGCTTATACGAGGCGTCGACCAGGGCGCTCCAGCAGGGGATATCGACGGCACAGCCAGCGGCAAGGCCGCTATCGAGCCTAAAGGTGCCAACAGCCTGTTCAGTGGTGGTGCCAAAACGCTTGTCGGCAACCTCGGTGTCATCGATTGTATAGCCGAGCTGCAGAAGGCGGGACTGGACGTCCTCGACGGCTGCTCCCTGCATGCCCGTTGTAATAGGTTCCATGAACGAACCCCTTTCGGCGTACCATTCGTACTATTTTGAGCGCGTGTCGGATAGACAGCGCAAAGGGATGCATAAACATGCACTCAACAGTGTAGCAAGTTGTACCCAAATACGCTGCTGACAGGTTTTATAACCCCCGCTAGTTAAGGCGCTCCACAAAGAAATCTGCCATGGAGAGGAACAGCTCGCGTGCATGCGGGTCGAGCGAAACGTCCTCGATGGCGGCCTTAGCTTTGGCGGTCAGGTCCAGTGCGTAGGCGTGGGCGTAATCGATAGAGCCAGTCTCCTGGAAGATTTCCACGGCGCGCGCGAGCTGCGCGGGGTCCTCGGTGCCCGAGGAGAGGATCGCTTCAATCTCGTCGTGATAGCGCTCATCAGACAGGGCGTGCACGGCAACCAGGGTGCGCTTACCCTCGGTGATGTCGGTGCGGAAGTCCTTGTTGGCGGCTTCCTTAGTGCCGACAAGGTTGAGCAGGTCGTCCTGAATCTGAAAGGCAAGGCCGGTGTGCAGGCCAAAGGCGCGCAGCGCCTCGACCTGCTGTTCGCTGCCTCCGCCAATGATGGCTCCGGTGGCAAGCGGCGTGGCTCCGCTGTAATACGCGGTCTTGTGCGTCGCCATGTCCAGGTAATCGTTGACCGAGATGTCGAAGCGTGCGTCACGGACCCAGCCCAAGTCGAGCGCCTGGC
>JAEZNV010000176.1 GCA_023441725.1 Actinomycetes bacterium
GCCGCCGAGCGCCATGTGGCGGCTGTGTCCGAGGCCTGCGCCAAGGACATCGAGCGTTCGCTTGCCGGCGTGCGCGAATTCGACGGTATGCCTGCCGGCTTTGTCGCGGCGATGAAGGCCAAGGCCCAGAAGGCGGCGGCTGCTGAGGAGCAGGCCGCCGAGGCTGTGGAGGCTGACGCTGCCGAGGTGGAGACCGCGGTCGAGCCCGAGGTGGCGCTCGAGTCCGCCGAGTCGGCCGACGAGGCTGAGTCCGAGCCCGCCGAGGAGCCTGCTCCGGCCCTGCCCGAGGTCACTGTGCTTGATGCTTCCGCCACGCAGGCAATCCTCGATAACGGCCGCGGCTATGCGCAGTTCTGCGATATGGCCGTGCTTGCCTTTGCCTCGTTTACCAATCCGGGCGGCGGCTATATCCAGGGCTACCTGGGCCAGGAGGCGACGCTCTGCGCAGATTCGTACCTGTACAACGTACTCGACAAGCAGCGTAAGTGGTACGGTGAGAACCGTCGCCGCAACATCAACTGCGAGCTGTACCGCAACCGTGCGCTGGTGGTGCCCGCGGTGCGCTTCGACCGCAACCATGTGCACGCCTATGCCGACGTAATCGTGGCCGCCGCGCCCAACGCCAAGCGTGCTCGCCAGGAGTATCGCGTGAGCGACGATGCCTTGCTTGACGCTCTGCGCGATCGCATCCGCTTTGTGCTTGCCATCTGCGACGAGCTGGGTCGCGAGAAGCTCGTACTGGGTGCTTGGGGCTGCGACAACAACGGCTTTGACGCCGAGGCCGTGGCAGAGCTCTTCCGCGAGGAGCTCGCATCGGGCGACTTTAAGGTCAAGCAGGTGTTCTTTGCCGTGCCTTCTACGCGCTGGGATGAGGACTTCGCCAAGTTCGAGCACGTGCTGGCAAGCTTCCCCGAGCGTAACGAGGAGTCCTATGCCCAGGTTGCCGCACGCGCTGCGGCTGCTCGCGCCGCCGAGCAGGCCCAGGCTGCCGCCGAGGACGATGAGGACGATGACGATTGGCGCAAGTACCTGTAATCGGTACGTGCCGACAGATAGGTCGAGCCGGCGGGAGGGCTACTCCCGTCGGCTTTTTACTAAAGGAGGGGCTTACGATGAAAAACGTTCTGTGCTTTGGTGACAGCAATACCTATGGCTATGATCCGGCTGGTATGCGCGATGGCACCGCGGTGCGCTATGCGCAGGATGTGCGCTGGTGCGGCGTGGCGCAGCGTGACCTGGGCGAGGGCTGGCATGTGATTGAGGAGGGGCTCAACGGCCGCACGACGGTGCGCGACGATATGTGTCATCTGGACACTAACCTCAACGGCATTCGCGCGCTTCCGATGCTGCTCGAGGCCCATAAGCCGCTGGATGCGATCGTGATCATGCTGGGCACCAACGACTGTAAGACGGTCTTTAACGTGACAGCTTCTGATATTGCCCGCGGTGCCATGGCGCTGATTCGCGCCGTCCGCGCGTTTCCGTGGACCGACGCCGCGCCTTGTCCGCGCATTCTGCTGATGGCTCCTATCAAGATTAAGCCGCAGATCGCCGATGTGTACATGACCGACTTTGACGAACACTCCGTCGAGGCTTCGGAGCATTTTGCCGAATACTATGCGCACGTGGCCGAGCAGTTTGGCTGCGACTTTTTGAATGCCGCCGAGTTTGCCGAGCCGGGCGATATCGATTATCTGCACATGATGCCCGAAAGTCACGAGAGCTTGGGCCACGCTGTGGCAGCCAAGCTCCAGGAGATGCTCGGTGAATAGCGCGACCCCAAGCCACCGCAAAGGTACCTTTGCGGTGGCTTGATTCGTTTGTTTGTCTTGATCTGTAACAGTTGTAAGGTCGAAAACGGGCTAGATGTTACAGATTGAGATTATTTAGGTCGATATCGGTCGTTTGTCTCGATCTGTAACATCTAGGGTCGATTTTGCCGAGTTACTGTTACAGATCGAGATGTTTGTGGGGACCACCGCAAAGGTGCCTGTCCCCTTTGCGGCGGCTTTGGGCTGCGAATCTTAATACTGCCACATGTGGTTGACGGGGCCGGAACCTTCGCCCATGTCAAAGCCGGCGGCGAGAGCGCCGGTTAGGTAGGCCTTGCCGGCGTTGATGGCGTCGGCAAGTTCCATGCCCTGTGCCAATGCGCAGGCAATGGCGGACGAGAGCGTGCAGCCAGTGCCGTGCGTGTTATTGGTGTCGATGCGCTTGTGACGGAACCACGTGGTGAGCGGATCGCCCAGGTGGTTGCCCTCGTCATCGAGCGGCGCGGGCTCTGCTAGCACATCGTTCGCCTCGTTGACAAAATGCCCACCCTTAACGAGGGACGCGCAGCCAAAGCGACGGGTGAGAAGCATGGCGGCATTTTGCTGCGTGCGCTCGGAATCGACCTCGTAGTCGAGCAGCGCCATGGCCTCGGGAATGTTGGGCGTGATGACGGTCGCCAGCGGGAACAGGCGACGCGTGAGCGCCTCGGCGGCATCCTCGGCAATAAGGCGAGCGCCCGACGTGGCGACCATAACGGGGTCGACGACCACGTTGGTTGCGTTCCATGCGCTCAGGCGGTCGGCGATGACATCGATAATCTCGACAGAAGAAACCATGCCGATCTTGACGGCGCTCGGGCGAATATCGTCAAAGACGGCGTCAATTTGCGCAGCGACGATATCAGGGGAGATATTCTGCACGGCGGTGACACCGAGCGTGTTTTGTGCGGTGATGGCTGTAATGGCTGTCTCGGCATACAGGCGGTGCGCCGTAATGGTCTTGATGTCGGCCTGAATGCCAGCGCCACCGCTGGAATCGGATCCTGCGATGGACAGGACGGCGGGTACCTTGCTACGATCCATGTTCGCTCCCTTGTCCGGTCGGATTCAAATGGGTCTTTTACCCCGCATTATAAAGATGCCCGGGCCGGCTGTATTCCGAACCCGGGCGGGCGATGCAATCTTTACGCAAATGTAAGCAAATGCTCACATGTCAACAATTGACGGACGTTGGTATGGAGAAATAAGCGATTTCGAGACCCGGCTAATCCTCCATGCCCAGGTCGATCGTCGTGCCCTCGAAGATCTTGTTGACGGTACGGACGGCGCACATCTTGCCACACATGGTGCAAGTGCCCTCGGTGGCGGCGGGGGATTCCTCGTAGCGCTTCTTGCCGGTGACCGGGTCGAGAGCGCACTTCCACATGGCATCCCAGTCGAGCTTGCGGCGTGCCTGGCCCATCTTGTCGTCCATGTCGCGGGCGTGCGGTACCTTCTTGGCGATATCGGCGGCGTGCGCGGCAATCTTAGTGGCCATGAGGCCGTCGAGCACATCCTGGGCGTTGGGCAGGCACAGGTGCTCTGCCGGTGTCACGTAGCACAGGAAGTCGGCGCCGGAGCTCGCGGAGATGGCGCCACCGATGGCGGCGGTGATGTGGTCGTAGCCCACACCGATATCGGTCACGAGCGGCCCCAGCACATAGAACGGGGCGTTGTGGCACAGGCGCTTCTGCAGCTTCATGTTGGCGGCGATCTCGTCGAGCGCCATATGGCCCGGCCCCTCGACCATAACCTGGACGCCGGCGGCCCAGGCGCGCTTGCACAGCTTGCCCAGCTCAATCATCTCGGCGGTCTCGGTGGCATCGTTGGAGTCGTAGAGGCAGCCCGGGCGGCAGGAGTCGCCGAGTGAAATCGTCACGTCGTACTCGTGGCAAATCTCGAGCAGCTCGTCAAAATACTCGTAGAAGGGGTTCTCGTTGCCGGTGACCTCCATCCAGCCAAACAGCAGCGAGCCGCCGCGGCTGACGATGTTCATAAGGCGGCCGGTCTCCTTAAAGGTCTTGGTGACCGACTTGTTGATGCCGCAGTGGATGGTCATAAAGTCCACGCCGTCCTCGGCATGCGCGCGCACGACCTCGAACAAGTCATCCTTGGTAAGCTTGACCAGCGGTTTTTCCATGTAGCCGATGGCATCGTACATGGGGACGGTGCCCACCATGAGCGGCGTCTCGTCGATGAGCTGCTGGCGGAACTGGCGCGTCTTGCCCGAGTTGGAGAGGTCCATGATGGCGTCGGCGCCAAAGTCCTCGGCAATCTTGACCTTCTTCCATTCCTCGGCGGCATCGGCCTTGTCGCCCGAGATGCCCAGGTTGACGTTGACCTTGGTGGACAGGCCCTCGCCGACACCAAAGGCGCGCATGCCCTTTTTGATGTGCACGATGTTGGCGGGAATGGCGATGCGGCCGTCGGCCACGCGCTCGCGGATGTACTCGGGGTCGCGATGCTCGCGCTCGGCGACTTCCTTCATCTGCGGTGTGATCTGCCCGGCGCGGGCGAAGTCTATTTGCGTGACGAGCTTGGGCTCGGTCTGTGTGCTCATTGGCACGGCTCCCTTCGTTGGCATTACCCATATCAGGTTTGCGGGTCAGGGCGGGCGCGCCCAATCTCAGCCTGCCGTCTTGTCCTGCA
>JAEZNV010000177.1 GCA_023441725.1 Actinomycetes bacterium
ACTTCCAGTAAGGTCAAACAGGCCGGTGCGGTCGAGATTTCGGCCGTGTCCATTATCAACACCAAGGACAACACGAGCGTCTTTGCGGTGGGGGATACCGCTAAGGCTCGCGCCAAGGAGAAGGGCGGTGCGTCCGGCGCGTTCGTCGACGCGAGCAAGCTCAACTATCAGTGGCAGTGCTCTGACACCAAGAGTGGCACGTATACCGACATTGCGGGCGCCACGGGTGAGACCCTCGAGCTTACCGACGCTTTGGGCGGCAAGTACCTCAAGTGCAAGGTGTCTTCGAAGATCGGCTCTTATAGCTTGACCAACTCGACGTGCGCTCTCGTTGCGGCTACCGGTTCAATTAATATCACCAAAGTGTCCATGAGCCCCTCCTCGGGCAAAGTCGAGGTTGGTTCCACGATCACGGCGACCGCCACGGCGGGTTCCACCGACGTTACCACCGATTCGCATGTCACGTGGCAGTGGTATAAGGGCACCTCGAACACCGCAAGCTCGTGCAACACGCCTATCGAGGGTGAGACCGGCAACACACTGACAGTGACCGCTGCCCTTAAGGGCTACTACGTCGTGGCCAAGGCCAACGGCGGTTACGGTGAGCAGAGGCCTAACGGCTATTATGCGGCGGGTCCTGTCTCCATCGCTGGCCAAGTTGAGCTCTATGACGTGCAGTTTGAGGGCTCTCCTGCCACCAACGGCGTGCACGTGGGCGATAAGCTCAAGACTAAGGTGCGCAAAAAGGACGGTTCGCGCTACAGCTATATCGACCGCACCGATAATGTGACCTACCAGTGGCAGTATGCAAATAGCAGCTCGAGCTCCGACTCCGCTTACACCGATATCCCCGGTGCCACCGAGGCCGCCTATACCGTTGACGCTGCCTATGCCGGCAAGTATCTGCGCGTGAAGGTGACGAGCGAAAACACCGTTTCCAGCACGCAGAAGAAGAGCTCATACGGCCAGACTGTTGCCCCGCTCGGCCCCGTGACGCTTAAGGGTCAGTACAAGCTGGCAGGCATTGAGCTTGCCGATAAGAACGTTACGCTGAGCGTGGGTTCAAAAATCACGCCGAGTGTGCAGGTGCCGGGCAGCTGGTCGGGCTCGACGGAGGATGTGCCCGACGATGCCGAGCTCACCATGGCGTGGTATGCCAAGGGCGAGGGCGATGCCGATTGGACCGAGCTTACCGACGGCATCGATACGACCGATGGCAGCCTGACTATTTCAGACGTGCTTGTTGGCAAGCGCATCAAAGTTACGGCGAGCGCCCTCGACAACACCGTTGAGTGGGTTTCGCCCGATAGCGTTACCGCAGCGGGGGAGTATAACCTGCTGCGCGTGACCACTACGCCGCAGATCAATAGCGATTCGACCCATCTCGTCTCGGGCGATAGCGTTAAGGCGACGGCGCAGGCCAAGCGTGCCGACGGTTCGACCACCAACGGTATCGACGTCACCGACCGGGCGACTGTTGCCTGGTATGCGGCCGACGACGCGAAGGCTCCCGCGGCCGACTGGACGCTTCTGCCCGATATGTCGGGCGCCACGGCAACGGTTTCGGCTTCTGCCGCGGGTAAGTATCTGAAGGCTGTCGCCACGAGCGGCAGCTCGACGGTTGAGCTCGTCTCTGTCAATCCCGTGATCGCCGCAGGCTCGCTTGAGGCCGCAGTCCAAAAGCTCAACGATGCCAATAAGCAGATCGCTGTTGATTACAGCGCCAAGGGCGGCAACGTCAACGATGTTCTGAAGGCGCAGCTTGCCGATCTGGGATTTACCGATATCGACGTCAAGGTCTCTGAGGGCGGCGTTACCTTTAAGGCCGGGGACGCCAAGGCTACGGTCGGTATCTCCGACGCCCAGGATAAGACCAACGGCGATGTGACGTTCTTCTTCATTGACCCCAACGACTACACCGGTTACAACATCGACGGTCTGCGTAGCGCCGATGTGGTGTTTGAGCTGTCGCGCGATGGCAAGACCGAGTACTACCAGCCCAACAAGTCGGTGCAGGTTGCTTGGGACGAGGCCCGCGTTCAGCAAATGCTCGACGATGCGGCCGAGCAGGTTGCCATCGGTTACGCTGCGGGCGATTCGGCCGAGTCCGTTACGTCTAACCTCACGCTTCCGTACCGCGCGGGTTCTAAGAACAAGTTCGAGGTTAGCTGGAAGAGCTCCGACGGCGATGTCATTTGGCCGTCCGGTTATGGCTGGGACGACTACACCGGTAAGGTGACGCGCGTTTCGAGCGATCGCACCGTAACGCTGACCGCGACGGTTTCGTTTGTGAGCGGTGGCCCGAGCGATGTCGAGGGCTCGCACGACTTCGCCGTGACCGTCAAGGGCGACCCCGAGAAGGTCGCTGCCGACAAGAAGGCACTGCAGGAGAAGGTCGATGCGGCCTTTACCTACGACAATATCAAGTACTTCGACACCAAAACGGTTGCCAACAAGGACGGCCTGACCGCCGACCTGCAGATGCCGCGCACGAGCACGCTCAATATCGACGGCAAGTACTACAAGGTCGAGTACTCCGCCAGCACCGATGACATCACGTTTAACGGTTACAAGGGCACGGTCTACCAACCGCTGCCTGGCACCGAGGCAGCGAAGACCAAGGTCACCCTTACGGTGACCGATAAATCCAACGCCGAGGTCACGGCAAGCAAGACCCTCGACTTTGCGATTGCTCCGCAGGACCAGGACGAGCTCGATGCCGAGCTTTCTCTTATGGAAAAGGCGAAGACCGGCTATGCTGCCGCCATTCTGAATGGCCAGGACGCTAGTGCCGTTTCGACCGACATGCACGCGTTCCAGAAGGCGTATCTTGATGCCGACGGCAACCTTGCCTGGAGCTACAACAAGGCAACGACCGATTCGACGTCCCTTGGCATTGTTCCGGTTGACCTGCCTGGTTATGACGCGATGTCCGGTCAGGACTGGCGCCTGTTTAAGTCGAGCAACAGCTCCATTGTTTCTGCCGAGAATCTCAAGGTCACGCAGCCGCAGTACAACACCAGGGTTGTCGTTTCCTCGCGCCTGACGAGCGAGAAGTACGCTCGCTACGCTGAGCGCTATCCTGGCAACGCTACGTACGCTAAGCTTGCCAACCAGGACGTGTCGGCAAAAATCACGGTTCTGGGCACGAGCGGCCAAAACAGCCCGGAAGTGACGGCGACGTGCTCCGTCATTGGCATCGATGCCAAGGGCAAACAGCAAACGTGGGCTGCCGCGACGCAGTACACGCTCAAGAATGGCTCGACGGCCGCCGATCTTTCCGAGGAGCTCTTTAAGCAGGCCGGTCTCAAGGCCGACTACGATCCCAACGGCTCTTGGGGTTGGGTGCTCAATTCCATTACGTCGCCTTTCGACGCCGATCGCACCCTTGCATATGACGCTGCTACGGGCGCCTATTGGCAGCTATTCATTAACGGCGTCGCTGCATCGGTGGGTGCCGGCAACTACATCCTCGAGGCGGGCGACTCTGTCGTCTGGGGTTACTCGAAGTACGGTGACGCTGCGCCCACCGACCAGCTTTCGGTAAGCTGCGCCGTTATCGGCCAGGACGCTTCGGGTGCTCAGCAAACGTGGGCTCAACCTACGACTGCGTTGGTGGAAGAGGGCGCAACTGCCGCCGACCTTTCCGAGCAGGTCTTTAAGCAGGCCGGTATTGGCGCCGACACGGGCAAGGGCTCGTACGGTTGGTTCCTCAATTCTCTGACGTCACCGTTCAATAAGAACGTGACGCTTTCGACCGAGCAGGTTAACGAGAGTACCTGGAAATACTGGCAGTTCTTTGTCAACGGCAAGAAGGCCAATGTCGGCGCAGGCAACTACACGCTCAAGGCCGGCGATGAGATTGCCTGGGTCTATGGTTCCGATGGCACCATGCCCGGTCAGGTTTCTGTCTCGATGGAGATCATCGGCAAGAAGGACGATAAGGCACAGCGCTGGACCGATCCTTCGAAGCAGGTGTTTGTTGGGGGCACGACGATCAAGGACGCCACTGCCGCCTACTTCGATGCTTTGGGCATTGAGTCCGTGATGCTCAATGATGGGGGCTATTGGAATGTCCATAGTCTCGTGTCCCCGCTTGATGGCACCAAACTGACGGGCTCCTGGTCGTTCTTTGTTAACGGTGTTCCCGGACCCCAACTCGATAGTGACTACGTTGTCAAATCGGGCGACACGATCGTCTGGGCTTATGCTGCTGGCGATACGGTTCCCAATCCCGACGAGGTCGTAGTCAATCCGAGCGCCCCGCGTCCGTCCGGTTGGAAGTCCGATTGGGATGGCAAGTCCAATGCGGCGGTCGAGAACGTTTCGACGCCTACGGGTGCGCTAGCGAGCTCTTGGACGTTCGATTGGAAGGCGTATTCTGGTTCGGCGTATCCCAACGCGAGTGAACCTATCGTCGTGAACGGCAACGTGTATCTTGCCGTCAACAAGCGTCTGCTAAAGATTGACGCCGAGTCGGGCAAGGTCCTTGCCGAGTCGAATCTTAAGAAAGCGGTCGGTTACACCTCGCGCCCGATTTATGCGAACGGTTTGGTTATCGTTCCGCTTGACGGCGGTGCGGTCCAGGCCCTGACGGCTGACGCGCTCACAACGGTTTGGGTCACTGACTCTGTGAGCGAGATTGCCCAGTCGAATTCTCAGCTGACGGTTGATGGCAATTACCTCTATGTCGGCACCGTTGATGTCGACTATGGAACGAGTACGTACAATAACGGTCATCTGACGCGTATTAATATCCTGACCGGCGCTGTTTCTTGGCAGCATGTTAATGCTGATGAGGGCTATTACTGGACAGGCGCGACGGTGGGTGATGACTTTGTCTTGGTTCCCACCAGTGCCGGTACCGTCGAGATGCTCAGCAAGTCTTCGGGCGATGTGCTCGGAAGTGTTTCGGTTGGGGCGATTGTCAACTCCACCTGTGTGCTTTCGGCTGACGGCAGCCATGCCTATCTCATCTCGCGCGACGGCAAGCTGCACGTGTTGGCGATTTCTGATGGCGACTCACGCGGTGCGGATGCCGCTTCGCGTATTACCGAGGAGCGCGTAGTTGACCTTGGCCTTACCGGCTGCGCGTGTGTGCCTACGATGTATGATGGCAAGCTGATTGTTGGCGGCGAGGTTGCTGGCGGCTCTGCGCTAGCGATTATTGATCTGGCCCACGACTTTGCCAAGACGCTGGTTTCGTCTGCCGATGACGCTGCGCTTCCTATTGGTGGTATCAAGGGCGCTCCGCTGGTGAGTGTCCAGGGCGAAGAGGCGTATGTCTACTTTACGGTTAACTACGGCGAGAGCTCTGATTACGTTAACTACACCTCGGGCGGTGGCGTATATCGCTACAAGTTGGGTGACGCTGAGGCTTCTGGTGTGTTTAGCGCAACGGGCCACTACAACTTCTGTGACTCGCCAATCGCTTGTGATGCCCAGGGCAACTTGTACTACATCAACGACTCTGGCACGCTGTTCAAGCTGAATGCTGGCGTTAAGGTTTCGTTTAGCGCTGGCGAGGGGTCCAAGGTCGATTTTCAGACTACGGCCGCCAACGGCCCTATCGCCAAGCCGGCGGATCCGACGCGCGAGGGCTACACCTTCGCTGGTTGGTATACCGACGAGGCTTGTACGGAGGCGTATGACTTTAGCGTTGCGGTGACGGCTGATATGACGCTGTATGCCAAGTGGGTCAAGAATGCCGTTAACCCTGGTGGTAACGGCGGCAATGGCGGCTCCAATGGCGGCTCGGGTAATGCCGGTGCTGGTTCTGGCTCCGGTAACGGCACAAACGGCCAGCAGACTGGCGGTGCTGTTGCTCCGGGCCAAAAGCCGGTGTCCACCACGACCAAGACCGAGACCAAGGACGGCAAGGATTCCAAGAAGGATTCCGACAAGTCCGACAAGAAGGACAGCAAGAAGTCTGATAAGAAGTCCAGCAAGTCCGGCTCCAAGTCGGATACGGGCGCGGCCGCCACGACTACCGCTAAGAAGTCCGCTGAGGCTCCCGCGCAGCAGTCTGGCTTCAATCCGCTTGCCATCGTCGGCGTTGCGGCTGGCGTGATCGGTCTTGCCGTCATCGGCGTGTTCGTATTCACCAAGCGTCGGTAGGTGAGGGCTGTGTCCAATAAGCCTCAGTACGCCGAGTCCAAGCAGCCCGACTCGTCGTTCATTCAGCTTGACGATGCAAAGAAAAAGGACGCCGCTTCGGCGGCGTCCGCCCCTCGGCGTAAGGCACTTGTTGGTGTTCTGACAGCCGTCTGCATCGTCTTGATCGTTGTGTCGCTGGGTTTTGTCTACCCCTCTGCCGGCAGCGCATGGTCCATCGACTGGATTGCGCGGGCTGTGACGGGGGAGAGCGTCGTTGCCAAGGATGCGTCGGTTTCCGGTTCGACTACCGCTTCGGGTAAGGCCGCGTCCAAGGACTCCAAATCTTCGGACAATGCGAAGGACGGGTCGAAGGATTCGGATGAATCTGATTCCAAGGACAAGTCTGAATCTTCGGACAAGAAGTCTGACAAGGATTCGAAGGAGAAGAAGTCCGAAGGCAAGGGCGGCAAGAAGTCCGGGGGCAAATCGGGTTCGCAGAATTCTGAGTCCACTGGCGGATCAAGCGCTTCTGACGGCTCATCTTCGAGCGCTGGCTCGGCGTCTGGCGGTGGGTCTGCATCCAACAGTGGCGGCGCCTCTGCGGGCAATCAGGACGGCTCGCAGCAGTCTGGCTACGTCACGGTAACGGTCTCGGTCACATCGAGCGCTGTGGGCAATCCTGTGTCTTCTAGTGGTACCTTCACCTTTAACGAGGGCGCAACCCCTTACGACGCGCTGTGTGCGTTGGGACTTTCTATCAATGCGCGCCCTTCGTCGTATGGTACCTATGTCGCCGCTATTGGCGGTCTGGCCGAGAAGGAGCACGGCGGCAAGAGTGGCTGGATGTACTCCGTTAACGGCACAACGCCCATGACGGCCTGCAGTAACTACGTTCTCTCCAATGGCGATAACGTAGTTTGGTATTACGTAACGGGTTAGAGGTCTCGACATAGCGCGCCAAACGGGCGGTTCGGACCAACATCCGAGCCGCCCGTCTTTGTGCGAGCGGGACGCCGTTTCCCAATCGAGGCTCAACCGGAAATTGCATCCCACTCTGAAGGCGAATTCCGGGACACGGTTTCCGCATCAGCATCCATTGGGAAAGCGCATCCCATTCTAGACATCGATAACGGGATGCACTTTCCGTTTCGGCGTTCGCGGGAAACTGCGTCCCGGAATTCCGGCTCAGAGCGGGATGCAGTTTCCCGATGGGGCGGGTTTCGGAAAGCGTGTCCCGCTCTGAGGGCTCATTCCGGGATAGACTTTCCGCATGGGGGCTCATCCGGAAGCTGCGTCCCATTCTGCTGACTGATTCCGGGATGCACTTTCCGCTAGGACGGCGTTGCGGAAGCTGCATCCCATTCTGAGGCTGCAATCTGGGATTCGCTTTCCGCGGGACGCCAATGGGGAAACTGCGTCCCATTCCAGCGCTGTGGCCCGCCTTGTACGCTTTCCTCGGCAAACTCTGCAAACAAAAAAAGCCGGTTGGAACGTGAATTCCAACCGGCTGCGAAGCGAGATTATGTTGGGCCGTCTACGACTGCGCGCCCTCGAGGAAGAGACGACGGCTAAAGTAGTTGTACCAGGTGACCAGGAACGTGGCGATGGCCTTCATGGCCTGGTAGCCGATGCTCAAAAACGTGACACCCACAAACATGTACAGGTCGTTGAGACCCAGACCAATCACCGACAGGATGGTGAAGATCGTGAACTCGCGCTTGCGGCTCATGCCCTCGCGATGGTCGAACACGTACTTCATGCTGAGCCAGTAGTTAACCACGACGGACGTGATAAACGAGATCGTGGTGCTCATCAAAAAGTCGAGATGGAACAGCTCGACGAGCGCAATGAGCATGCCCCAGTCGATGCCAAAGGAGATAAGACCCACGATAGCGAACTTGAGGAATTGCTTAGTATGAGGTTGTGCCAGTGCCTTGCGCACGTAATCACATCCAATGCGTTGATGAATCGAGCAGAGGATACTTTAGAGCTTTTGCAAGGGAAACGTAAGGTCTTTGGCAAGAACTATACGAACTCGCCAAATTTGCAAGAGACAATCCGCAAACGTCGCAAATCCTTCCGTAAACGAGCAAGGCCCACGAACAACGCAGCGCTCGACACACGTCGTCCGTGGGCCCCGTAGTGCAACGAGGAGGCCGAGCTACTTGGTCTCCTCGCCCTCCAGGAAGATCTTTCGGGTCACAAAGTTGTAGACCATAACAAGCGCGGTGGCGCAAATCTTGGCGATATTGGCCTCGAGCCCCAGGCCGGCGTTGAGCGCCAGCACGATACCGTCGTTGAGCGCCAGGCCGATCACGGACAGCACGACAAAGATAATGAACTCGCGGCGGCGGCTCATGCCCTCCTTGTGCGCAAACACGTACTTCATACTCGCGACGTAGTTAAAGATGAGCGAGACGATAAAGCCGCTGGTATTGGCAATCAGGATATTGAGGCCCAGACCGTAGTGGAGCAGATTCATGATGCCAAAGTCGATGACGGTGGCAACGACGCCGACGACGCCAAACTTCATGATCTGCGCAAGGAGCTTTTGCATGGTACCTGCCTTAGGGTGGCGCCGGAGCGCCGCGGGGATGACGAACTCAGCAAGTTTAGCCAATCCCCGCAGGCGGGGCTAGGCGCGCTCCTCGATAGCACCGTTTCTATATGCATCGAGCAGTTGGCGTAGGTCCTGGATCTGGCTGCGGATCTTGGCACCGGTATCGGTGTCGCTCACCATGCGGCGACGGTCGGCCTGGTCAAAACGGTTGGTCTCACTTTCGATGTCCACGTTGCGCGTGAGCGCTTCGGCAACCGTTGTAAAGGCCCGGTGCGACTTAAGGCGACAGCCGCGTGAGCTCGAAATAAGCGTGTAGCCGGCGATGCCCGTCTTGGGGTGGTAGGCGCGGCAGAAGCCACCATCGATGACCAGCAGCTTGCCCTCGGCGCGGATGGGCTGCTCGCCCTTGGTGGTTTTAACGGGTGTGTGTCCGTTGATGATGTGGCCGGTCGGCGAGCATGCCATGGGCGCGACGCCAAACTCGCGCATGATGTCGTCGCAGACCGAGGGCGACTTGGTAAGCGTAAAGTACGGGTCCATCGGCTCGACCCAAGTGCTCTTATCAGCGATATAGGCGCGCTCAAAGGTACGCACCAGGCGTCCACTGGCGGGTGAGTTAAAGCCGATCCACAGGTACCACAACCAGGCGAGGGCGTCGCGGTCGCCCACGCGCCAGGCGCGGCGGGCGATGCAGTCGCAAAAATCGAGATAATCGCGGCCGGCGTGCCAGGCACCCAGGCAGTTCATGCTGCTAAAGGTGCCGTCTTCGTTGAGCGGCACGCAGCCATGGAACAGCAGATTGCCGTTGGTGACCTTGTACATCGAGCCGTGGGTGTAGAGGAAATCGATATGGCGATGCAGGTGATCGGCGGTGACAAACTCGGACACGAGCTTGTCGATGATGTGTTGCTCCTGGGGCGTGAGCGTGTAGGGGTCCGTCGGGTCGACGGTGGGGAAGTCGTTGGTCGTGAGCGGCCACACGCTGCCGTCGGCGAGCGTGACCGTGCCGGTGTCGTGGTCGATCTTGTCGAGCAGCAGGCGGTTGGTCATGTCGAATTCGGGGTGGCGCTGGATAATCTGGCCCTCGAGCTTAAAGAGCAGGACGTTGATGGCTTTAATCAGCGGGCTGATGGGCTCACCGGCGGTATAGGTGGCATCGGCAAAGGCGACAAGCTCGCGCAGCGAGATGCCGTAGTCGTTCTCAAGGATCTCGTAATTGTCGTAGCGCAGGTTGTTGCGCAGCACCGTGGCGATGCAGGCGGGCTCACCGGCGGCGGCGCCCATCCACAGCAGATCGTGGTTGCCCCACTGAATGTCGAGCGAATGATAGGTGAGCAGGCGGTCCATAATCTTGGCAGCGCCGCCGCCACGGTCGAAGATATCGCCCACCAGGTGCAGGTGGTCGACGGCGAGGCGCTTGATGAGCGAGGCGAGCGACTCGATAAAGTCGTCGGTGCTTGCGGTCTCTAGGATGGACTCCACGATGCGCTCGTGATAACGCACACGATAGTTGTTCTCGTCCGGATGCGTGTGCAGCAGCTCGTCGATGATGTAGGCGTAATCGCGCGGGATGGCCTTACGCACCTTGGAGCGCGTATAGCGGCTCGAAAGCGAGCGGGCAACCATGATGAGCTGGTCGAGCATGGTCTTGTACCAGGTGGGGGAGTCCTCGCGCCGGCTGCGGACCAGCTCGATCTTCTCGCGCGGGTAGTAGATGAGCGTGCACAGCTCGCCCTTTTCGTCAAAGGAGAGCGTGTCGCCAAAGATCTCGTCGACATGTTCGCGCACGACACCCGAGCAGTTGTTGAGGATGTGCATAAAGGCTTCGTACTCGCCGTGCACGTCGCTCATAAAATGCTCGGTGCCTTTGGGCAGGTTGAGAATGGCCGAGAGATTGATGATCTCGGTAAACGCGGATTGCTCGGTGGGAAATTGTCTCGACAGCAGACGCAGATACTTAAAGTCTTGCGGGTTGCGATCGAATGCGACCATGAAGCACCTTCCGATATGGTTGGTAAAACTGATAAAACAGCGTCAAACGTTTACCAGTATGCGCCGGCTTTGTTTCGATTTTGCGCCGGCGGCTGAATTGTCAGCTGAACGGTTTGCTAAATCGATTTAGTTGAGCTTGATGTGTCGGTTAAGTGGAGACGAAGGGCGTGATTTTGCCCATGCTTGCCTATGGCGGGGATGGGGATGTTGATGATAAAGATATTCAATGCCAATGGTTCGAATTGGTAAATAGTGGACATTTGTATCGTATTTAGGCTTGCTGTGCGATAATTTGCGTAGCAATACTTAAGGAGCCTCATATGAGTGATTTTGTCCTGACCTGTGAATCCGCCGCCGATCGAACCCGTGAGTTCTTTGCGTCGCGCAATATCCCTGTCGTGTGTTTTCATTACGAGATTGATGGTGTTGTCCATACGGACGATCTGTATCAGTCGATTACGCCGGATGAGTTTTTTGCCCAGATTGCCGCGGGCGCCATGCCCAAGACGTCTCAGGTGAGCGTGGGTGAGTACGAGGAGTTTTGGGAGCCGTTTGTTGCCGAGGGTAAAGACGTGCTGCACCTGACGTTGTCGTCGGGTATTTCGGG
>JAEZNV010000129.1 GCA_023441725.1 Actinomycetes bacterium
GCCTCGACCGAAGCATGCGCCTCGATGTGCACGCCATCGCCCGCGTTGAGCACCCAGCCGCAAATGCCATGCGCCATAGCCTCGCGATACACAAACGGCCGCATGCCAACGCCCTGCACAATGCCCGTCACATGAATATGCACATGCCGCATGTGACCCTCCTTCATCGAAACCTGTCCCTTTATGGCAGGTGCGCTGCGGGAAATCCCGTTACAGCCCCAAGCTCTGCTTGGTGGCGGCGCAGGTGAGCTCGCCGTGCTTAACGCCGCGCAGCCCCAGCAACCGGTCCGCCAGCTCGTAGACGCGTTTGCCGCGACCCTTGAGGGCCAGAATCTCCAGGCAGTTGTGGTGGTCCAGATGCACGTGCATGGTCGAGACAATCTCGTCGGTGTAGTCGTGCTGCACCTCGTCCAGACGGCGCGTCAGATCGCCGGTATGGTGGTCATAGATCATGGTGAGCGAACCGATGACCTGCTCGTCGGGCGTGCGCATCTGCTCCTTGGCGATCGAGGCGCGAATCAGATCGCGTACGGCCTCGGAACGGTTGGCCACGTCACCGCGGCGCGCGATCTGCTCGTCAAAGCGGCGCAGCAGGTCGTCGGGCGCGGTGACCGAAAAGCGGACCAGCTCGGAGCTGGAGCCGCTGCAACGGCAGCTCGCATCGTCGTCCGCACCGTAAGCGTGCGCGTGCGCGTGCTCGTGCTCGGCCACGTTACACCAGTTTCACAGAGCCGACGGAGTTATGATCTGCCTCGATGGCCTCCTCGTAGCCCTCGAGCGCATCGTGCGCCTCGTGCAGCGCGGACATGGCGGCCTCGAGCTTGGCGCCAATGCGCTCCATGTCAAAGTTCTCGGTCGCATGCAGCAGCTGATGGCTCCACTCGTGAGCGAGCTCAATGGTGTCGTCGACCTGCTTGACGCTCATGGCAAGCTGGCTCATGTTCATTCCGACGTCATGCATGGGAATCTCCTTTTGTGCGGGGCGATATGGTGGTTCAGATTCTACTACGCCCGCCTTGGGCGCCGCCGCATAAGAAAACGGGTGCGAGTCCGTCTGACTCGCACCCGTTCACTGGGGGCTGTTTGTGTCTACCATACTATCCGTGGTCGCATGCCTTGCGTTTGGCACTCCGGCGAGCGGTGCAAAACCGCTCATGGACGGCAGACAAGTAACAAGCGTATTACAGATGCTTCTCCAGCAGTGCCTGAAGTCTTGCCTTGGGTAAGGCGCCGACCGAGCGGTCGATCTCCTCGCCGTTCTTAAAGACGATCAGCGTGGGGATGCTCATGACGCCAAACTTCATGGCCAGGTCCTGGTTGTCGTCGACGTTGCACTTGGCCACGGCCAGCTTGCCGGCCAGTTCGTCGGCAACCTCGTCTACGATGGGCGAGAGCGAGCGGCAGGGGCCGCACCACGGGGCCCAAAAATCAACCAGTACGGGCAGGCTATCGTTGACGACAGCGTCGAAGTTCTCGGGGGTAATCTGCTTAATGTCAGCCATGGTGACCTGCATAATGCGACGCGGCTCGGCCGCGTAAAACTCAGTACGACCGTGCTTATACCCAGCGGCTCGCAAAGCAACCACTCGCGGGCGGCTCTTTTATATAATGGTGGGCACGCAAACGATTGGAGAGCGCATGCCCACGTCACAAAGCCAGAAAAAAGAAGCCATCGCTCAGGCGACCGAGCAGGAGCTCGCGTCGCTTGCAGATCGCGGTGTGCGTATCGCGGGCAATGCGTGCTCGCCGATTGTGCTGGTCAAAGGCGATTTGGATGAAGCCGAGTGCTCGGGCGGCGAGCTGGCTGCCGGCGCGGATGGCGCCGCGTTGCGCAAGGCGCTCGGCGCCATCGGATATGCCCCCGAGGATTTTTGCGTGCTGGCAAGCGTCGCCGGCGCGGGCGACGGAGCGGTCGCGGCGGGCGAGGCCCTGACGTGCGACCTGTTCCGCGAGGCGCTGGAGACCTTGGACCCCGAGGCGGTGCTGCTGCTGGACAACAGTGCGGCCGATGTCATGCGCGAGACCTATGCCGATATGCTTGTGGCAATTGATGACTTTGACACCGCCATGCTCAAGCCCGGCCTAGTCGCCCATGTGCAGGGGCGCCGCGTGCTGGCGCTCGACGGTTTTGAGGCGGCGCTCACCGACAAGGCCGCCAAGCAGCGCATGTGGGCCTACATTAAGCAGCTGACCCCGGCGGCTGCACCGCTGTAGCGAGGCTGGCGGCAGCCCCTACATCACGGCGCGCAGCTCAAACCGGTCGCCGTTAATGCGGAACTGGCAGTTGCCGTTCATACGCTCGACGGCAAGCTTAATGCTCTTGGTGCCAAAGCCGTGCCCAGTGTGCTGAGCCACGGGCATGCCGTCGACCATGTGCGGCGCACGGCCAAACGTGTTGGAAACCAGCAATAGAAGCTGACCGTCTTCGTAGCGAAGGTCCAGGTCGACAAACCGCTTGCCTTCGGGGGCGGCGTTCGCTGCGGCGATGGCATTGTCCAGGGCGTTCGATACCACACTGAACAGATCGACATCGCTCACGTGGACGGTTTCGGGCACGGCGGCGCGCAGGTCGGCGGTGATGCCGTGCGCGTTGATGTCTGCGGAAAGCGACGAGAGCGCAATGTTGACCGTTTCGTTGGCGCAGTAGCGGCGCACGGCGGTGCGGTCGTTGGCCTCGCAGAGCGCGTCGATGCGCTCGAGCGCCTCATCGGTGTGACCCTCTTCGATCAGGGTCGCTAGACCGCGCAGGTAGTGGCGCATGTCGTGACGGAGAACCGAGAGCTCGCGTCCGGACTGGCGCCAGGCTTCGAGCTCTTTGATGGCCGCGCTGTCGCGGGTCGCGAGCATCCAGCGCTCGCGCTCGGCGATTTCCTTTGCCTCGTATTCGCGAAGGTAGACGGCAAGAAACATAAGGTAGAAGGCGCAGAGGGCGAACGCCAAAAACTCAACGGTTACCACCGAGCCCGAGTGGAAGAGCGTGGTATAGACGTTGGTGGCGTAGTCGAAGATGTAGTAGACGAGCGGCAGGATGAGCAGAATCTCCAGCTCGGTGGGGCTTTTGATTGCCAGGCGGGGGCCAATCTCGCTTGCCCAATGCAACAAGATGGCAAAGACGCCGAGCGTGGTGATGATGCGTGCCACGTAGTACGCGACTTGTGAATCGGTGGCGGCGAATGCGGCGATGCCCATCCAGTTGCTAAACTGGCAGCTCAGGTAGGCACTGGTAACGCCCAGGATGGCGAGCAGCGGACTCAGGCGATAGCGTACGCACAAGTAGACGACAAGCGGCAGATGCACGACGAGTGGATAGGCCTGTCGGGCAAGCAGCTCACCACCGACGAGGTTGGCAATCGCAAAAGCGGTGCCGGTTACGGCGCCGACCCCCACCAGCTCGAGCGAATGGCGGCGGTTGATCTCGACACCGCACAGCGCCGCCGAGGCAAAGACGCCAAAGAGCAACGTCGTCGCATGGTGGATTGCCCAAAGTGCCAGTTCTGCCGAGGAAAGCATCAGCGTCTCCCGCCCTCGAACCGTACCGCAAAGTAGGCGTCTTGGAATCCCTGCTTGCAGCTGCGCGCGAGCGGTATGCACGCGCCCGAGCGCATGACGATTTCCGTGCGGTTAAAGTGGTCGATATTGCGCAGATTGACCTGGTAGCTGCGGTGGCACTTAAAGAAGGTCGCGTTTTGGGCCAGTCGGTCCTCGATGCTGCGGAACGGCTCGAGCGCCTCGATATCGCGGCCATCGCGCAGGTGGAAGACCACGTGCTTGTTGCGGGCCTCGGCATATTCGATATCGGATAGGCGCAGGGCATGGTAGCCAAAGGACGTCTTGATGACGAGTTCGTCGGTCGCTGCCGGACGCAGGCTCGACAGCTCGTCGAGCAGTTGCGCCACGCGCTCGTAGGTCACGGGTTTGAGCAGGTAGTCGAAGGCGCGGACCTCGTAGGACTCAAGCGCGAACTCGGGCGATGAGGTCAGAAATACCAAACGCACGGCGGTATCGGATTGTCGCAGCTCGCGGGCGGTGTCCATGCCGTTGACGAGCGGCATGATCATGTCGAGCATGATAATGTCGGCGCGCGATGCGGCATGGCGTGCCAGCAGGTCCTCGCCGCGCGTAACGAGTGCAACATCGACCGCCGT
>JAEZNV010000153.1 GCA_023441725.1 Actinomycetes bacterium
CGTGCCAGCCGATTTGCTCGGACGCCTTGGCGTCGAGCTGGGCATCGAAGGGGAGCGGTACGTCGATGACGCGGCTGCACGAGGTGCAGATGATATGTGCGTGCGGCTCGATGGTGCGATCGAAGCGACTCCCGCCCGGCGTCTTGATCGAGAGGATTTCTCCGGCATCTGCCAAGAGATTAAGATTGCGGTAGACCGTACCGCGGCTGATTTTGTCATCCTGCGCGCGCACGACGTTGTAGATTTCGTCGGCGGTGGGATGGTTATAGCTTTGGCGCACGGCGTCAAGAACCAGCTTTCGCTGCCTGGTATTCCTTCTTTGCACCGCCATGCGCCTCGCCTCTTTTCTACTAACGGTCGTAGGTAAATGATACCGTATTTAGCACACAATACTAATAATGAGGAGTGAAACCGTCTTCATTGGCAAGTGGGGCTCGGACCTGGGCGTCTACGAGGCGAAAACGCGTCCCCATGCGCTCGTAGGAGGCATGAAGCGCCTCGAGATGAGATAGGATGTTTGCCGGAGCTCCCTGTATCTCCATCTCGACTGAGCCGTCTTCCATGTTACGCACCCAGCCGGTGAGCGCGCGTGCCTGCGCGAGGTTGGTGTTGGTAAAGCGAAAACCAACGCCTTGGACTTGCCCCGCCCAGCGCAGGAAATAGCGCAGGGGAGTGTCTTGAGTGACCCCGTCGCTTGCGAGCACAGTAAGCCTGCGGCGCAGCTCGAGCTCGACGTTTGACGGCTTTTGAGGCTCTCGACTGCCGCTGGTGACGCTGGAGAAGAACGTATCGAAGAAGCCCATCGCTATGCCTGCTTGCCTGCGTCGGCCGGGAAGGTTATGCCGGCCTGCTGGCGCACGGCATCCATGATGCGCAGTGAGACGAGCGTGACATCGCGGTAGTGGCCAAGCTCGTGGCGTCCCGCCGGGGTCTCCCAAATCTCTTCCTTGACGTTATCGATGCCGCCGATGGCGGTGATAAAGTCTGTGAGTTCGTATTCCATGGTGTTGCTCGATTTGGGCAGGTCGAGCACGCGGCCGTTGTCGCCCTGTTCGCGCGGTGCCTCGGTCGCTGAGCCGCGTACGACATCGCCGCGATAGTCGATGCGGACGTTGCGGGGCGTGGACAGATGGTCGATCTGGATAGTGCCACGCTCGCCTTCGATCTGCGAGGGCAGCAGGTCATTCGTAATTTTGGAGTGCGCGAGCTCGACGGAGATGCGGCCACCGCCGTAACTGGCGAGGATAGAACCGCAGCCGTCGATGGGGCCGTGCGTGAGCTGTCGCGTGGTGGGGTCGAGCAGAGTAGCCATGCTCGTAAGGCCGGAGGGCATGCCGAAAATCTCGACCATGGGCTCGACGGTGTAGACGCCAATGTCCATGAGGGAACCCGATGCCATATTGCAGTCGAAGATATTGGTGGAGCGTCCCGCGAGAATCTCGTTGTAGCGCGAGGAATACTTGCCAAAGCGCAATGAGGCACGACGAATGGGCGCAATCTCGCCCAGGGCGTCCTCGATGGCGTGGAAAGCGGGGTCATGGAGCGGGCGCATGGCCTCGAGGGCCACGACACCTGCTGCCTCGGCAGCGCGGAAGACTTCCAGCGCCTGCGCCTCGGTGGCGCAGAAGGGCTTCTCGACGATGACGTGCTTGCCACCGGCGATGCAGGCAAGGGCCTGCTCGTAGTGAAGTGCGTTGGGGCTGCCGATATAGACGGCGTCGACGTCGGCAGCGGACGCAAGCTCGTCAAGTGCGGTGAAGTTACGCTCGCCGCCGTGCTTAGCGGTGAAGGCGGTGCCGCGATCTGCGTCGCGCGAGAGCGTGCCCACAAACGCGGCTTGGTCGTTGGCGTTGACGACCTGGATAAAGTCGTCGGTGATCATGGATGTGCCGATGGTCGCGATGCGCAGCATACGTCCCCCTTGCGTTGTTTGGTCTACAGGATGAGTGTAGCGCGTGGGGATATAAAGCTGCGCGAAAATGCTATTACAGGTCGTTCTCGTTAAAGCCGGTGTCGATATCGAGGTTGGCTCCGTCGGCCGCGGTGGTGGCGAGCTCGTCGCAGCGCTCATTGAGCTCATGGCCGGCGTGACCCTTAACCCAGATGAACTCCACTTTGTGCTTGCTCTTTGCGGTGAGCAGACGCTCCCACAGATCGCGGTTCTTGACAGGCTGCTTGTTGGCGGTCTTCCAGCCGCGTTTTTTCCATCCGTCAATCCAGTGCTTGTTGAAGGCGTTGACGACGTACTGCGAATCGGAATGGACTTCGACGTCGCAGGGGCGGTTGAGCGCCTCGAGTGCCACGATGACCGCCATGAGCTCCATGCGGTTGTTGGTGGTCTTGGCGTAGCCGCGCGAAAGCTCGGAGGTGAAGGTCTTGCCGGCGGGGTTGGTGTATTTGAGCACAGCGCCGTAGCCGCCGCGTCCCGGATTTGATCGGGCCGAGCCGTCGGTATAGATGATGACCTTCACATGGTTCCTTTCGTTGGGTACGTTTCGTGTGAGTGACCATTGTAGCGCCATGCCCGCCGGGGGCTAGCAATCTACGATTTCTACCCCGTCTTCCGACAGTTGGTTGGCATGGATGATGCGGTTGAGCTCGTCGAGGTATTGCTGCAAGAGGGGAGAGGGCTTGCGGTCGTCATGCATGATGTAGCCCACATGCATCGTCGGGGCGTCTGCCAGGGGGATCGAGGCCATGCCCCACTGCATTTCGCTGGAGAGTACGCCGGTCGACAGCGCATAGCCGTTCGAGGTGATAAGCAGGTTGGTGAGCGTCCCGCGGTCGGATACGCGGATATTGCGGTTGCAGGGAATATAGCTAAACGGTTCCTCGGCGTAATAGAAGGAGTTCGAGGTGCCCTGTTCAAAACTATAGCGCGTATAGGGTGTGAGGTCGGCAAGGGACAGTTGCGGGCGGCGGGCGAGCGGGTGGCGTTCGCTGACGAACACGTGGACTTTCGCATCAAAGAGGGGATGAAAGCTCGCTCGGGCATCGGTAAAGGCCTTCTGCAAGACACGGGTATTAAAGTCATCCAGATAGAGGATGCCGATATCGCTGCGAAACGCGCGCACGTCGTCGATAATCTGCGCTGTGGTGGTCTCGCGCATGATGAACTCGAACTTGCTGTCGCGGCAGCGCTCGACTACGTTGACAAAGGCCTCGACCGAAAAGGCGTAGTGTTGGGCGGAAATGGCGAGGCGGGCTTGCGGGGTGCCGCCGTCCTCGTAGCGGGCCTCGAGCATGTCGGCCTGCTCTACGACCTGGCGTGCATAACCCAAAAGCTCGGTGCCGTCGTTGGTGAGTGCAACACCGCGGCTGGAGCGCGTAAAGATTTCGATATGAAGTTCCTGCTCCAGGCTTTTGACGGCATTGGAGATATTGGACTGCGCCGTATAGAGGCGCTGGGCTGCGGCGTTGATCGAACCGGACTCTGCCACGGCGATCATAAAGCGAAGCTGCTGGAGGGTCATCGGCGCCCGTCCCTTCGATAGCTATCTATAAAACCGATAACAGGTTAGCGCTTTTAAGTGATTGACCGAGGGAAACAATGCTCGTACTATTCAAAACACACAAAGGCGGTAGGTAATTAAGCCAACCACGGAACCGGGATGCGAAAGGAGGCCCGCATATGAATTGCTTGCCAAGACGAATGCCGGGCTCCTGTTTGCGCCCGTCGGCGTGATCAGGAGACAGCGACTTACTTCTCTCTTTTTATTTACTTTTGTTCGATCAAGGAGACCATCATGAGCCAGTTCATTAACAACCCCGAGCACACCTTTGGTTTCGATACCCTGCAGCTGCACGTTGGCCAGGAGAGCGCCGATCCTGCATCCGACTCCCGTGCCGTGCCTATCTACCAGACCACGAGCTATGTGTTCCGCAACTCCCAGCGCGCCGCCGACCGCTTTGGTCTTGCCGACGCCGGTAACATCTACGGCCGTCTGACCAACTCCACCCAGGGCGTCTTCGAGGACCGTATCGCCGCCCTCGAGGGTGGCATGGCAGGTCTTGCCGTCGCCTCCGGTGCTGCTGCCATCACCTATACCCTGCAGGCTCTTGCCCAGGCCGGTGACCACGTGGTGGCTCAGAAGACCATCTACGGTGGCTCCTACAACCTGCTGGAGCATACGCTCTCCCAGTTTGGCGTCGAGACCACGTTTGTCGATGCCCATAACGTGGAAGAGGTCGAGGGTGCCATCAAGGACAACACCACGGTCATCTATCTCGAGACGCTCGGCAACCCCAACTCCGACATCCCCAACATCGACGCCACCTCCGAGGTCGCCAAGAAGCACGGTCTGCCGGTTGTCGTCGACAACACCTTCGGCACCCCGTATCTGTTCCGTCCGCTGGAGCATGGTGCCAACATCGTCGTCCACTCCGCAACCAAGTTCATCGGCGGCCACGGCACCTCGCTGGGCGGTGTGATCGTCGACGGCGGTAACTTCGATTGGAAGGCGAGCGGAAAGTACGCCCAGATCGCTGAGCCCAACCCCTCCTACCACGGTGTTTCGTTTGCCGAGGCTGCCGGTCCCGCCGCCTTCGCAACCTATGTCCGCGCTATCCTGCTGCGTGACGAGGGCGCCTGCATCAGCCCGTTCAACGCCTGGGTCCTGCTCCAGGGCACCGAGACTCTGTCGCTGCGCGTTGACCGTCATGTCGAGAACACCAAGAAGGTCGTTGAGTTCCTGGCTGGTGACAGCCACGTCGCCAAGGTGAACCATCCGAGCCTGCCTGAGCATCCCGATCACGAGCTCTATCAGAAGTACTTCCCCCGTGGCGGTGCCTCGATCTTCACCTTTGAGATTAAGGGCGGCCAGGAGGCAGCTTGGAAGTTCATCGATCATCTGCAGGTGTTCTCGCTGCTCGCCAACGTGGCCGACGTCAAGTCGCTCGTCGTGCACCCGGCTACCACCACGCACTCCCAGCTCTCTGCCGAGGAACTCGCCGAGCAGAACATCACGCCCTCCACGATCCGTCTTTCCATCGGTACCGAGAACGCCGAGGATATCATTTGGGATCTGAAGCAGGCCTTCGCCGCGCTGGACGAGTAAGGCGACTTGTGCAAGGACCCCTTGCGACTCGATAGGTATAACTGCATAAAATGCCTGCTCAAGGCGCCTGTGCGAACGATGGTTGCACAGGCGCCTTTTTTGCATAGGAAGGGCGCTGTTACAGGGTTTTTGGCATGCTTTATGCAATCGAGATGTGGAAAACTCCTGTTGAGAGGATGTGAGTTTTACGCAATTGACGTGCGCCTTTTGAGTAAAACCGCAGGTCGCGATTTGCTCGGGGTACTATGCAGCGCGATCGAATCACACGCAGCTCAAACGCAGCAAAAAACGCACTACGGAGGTTTCCAGCTACATGAGGATCGATTCACGAAAACCGAAAGCCGCCGCCCTTTCCGCCGCTCTGACCGTGGCACTTTTGGCGGGCGCCGGCGCAACTGATGTCCACGCGGCAACACTATCCGATACGGTCGGATCTACGCCGTCCGAGGCGACGCTGGTGCAGCCCGTCGACTACCGCGGCGACGGCTATGGCTCTATGCAGGAGTGGAACGCCTCGATGGGGGCAAAGCGCGATTCCCTGGAGATGCGCGCTCAGATCATTATGAATATGTATGGCGACTATGCTACCGATGACGAGCGCGCTGTGTTGCAGGGCTGCATCGACGGTGCGGGTAG
>JAEZNV010000014.1 GCA_023441725.1 Actinomycetes bacterium
GCTCTTGAACTCGGGCGCGGAGGTTGCAGTCTGGGAATCAGCCATGTGCTCGTGTACTCCTTGCGTAAACACTGCCTGTAACCCGTTAACTGTACCGCACCTACCGCATCCGCGCGAGGGCGACCGGCGATATCCCGTCTAACTAACGCAATCCCTCTACCGCATCGGCCAAAAGTGCGGCGGCACGGTCCTGGGCCAAGCCACGCGCCGCCTGACGCATGGCATCACGCGCTGCAGCGTCATCGACCAGGTGCAGCAGCTCCTCGGCAAAGGCAGGGGCGTCGATATCGGCATCGGCGCAAAGCACGCCGGCACCGGCATCGACCAGGTAACGGGCATTCGTGGTCTGGTGGTCGGCCGTCGCGTGCGGATACGGCACGAGCACCGAGGGAACGGCAAGCGCGGCGATCTCGGCCACGCTCGAGGCACCGGAACGCGAGAGCACCAAATCGGCCGCAGCCAGCATATCGCCCATGTTGTCGATGTAGGGCTGGACACGATAGCGCTTCGCCTCCTCGGGCGTCAGCGCCAAAGCGCGCTCGGTCTCCTCAAACCCGTCGGCACCCGTCGAATGCAAAATGTAGAGATTCTCGCGGGTCAGCAGCTCACTCTTGAGCGAGGCAACGCGCTCGTTGAGATGCTGAGCACCGAGCGAACCACCAAAGACGAGCAGAAGCGTCGCGTCCTCGGGCACACCGAGCGTCTTACGACCGCGGGCGCGATCGCCCTCGATCACCGAACGACGCACGGGATTGCCCGTCATGAGTACATGGTCGGGGTCGCCCTCGCGCTCAAAGACCGCGCGGGCCGCAGGTACCGAAATGCACACGCGGGCGGCATGTGAGTTCATCATCTTGTTGGCCAGACCCGGAACAGAGTTCTGCTCGTGCAGCAGATACGGAACGCCGGCGCCCTTGCACCAACCCAGCAGCGGGACCTCAACGTAAGCACCAAAGCCGATAGCGGCATCGGGCTTACCGACCTTCGAGAAGTGACGGGCAAGCGCGCGCTTCGCCTTGTTGACGCGCCACAGCGAGGTCAGTGCCGTCCAGGGACGGGAGCGATCGAAGCCCGTGACCGTGATGGGCACAAAATCGAATCCGGCCTCGGGAACCAGACGGCCCTCGAGCTTGCGCGATTGGCCCACGAACACAACGTGATGACCGCGGTCACGCAGCTCCTCGGCCAAGGCGAGCGCGGGGTTGATATGTCCTGCCGTGCCGCCAGCTGCAATAGCAACGGTCATCTTATCGGTCATGGTAATCCCTTCGTACACGCGGTCCCTGGTCATCGGTGCGCAGACGCGCCGACGGGTCCGAATTCAAATCGATTCGATTATATCCGCCGCCCGCATTGCGAGGAGTGGGGCGCTGCGGACGACCTTGCGGCGCCGTTCGCTGACGCGGACGGGCTGCCGGCTCGGTCGCAGAGCCATCCAGAACGGTAAAGCCGTTGCGAGAAGATCGCTCGCCGCGCACGTGGGGCACGCCGGCGGTACTCTCATCCATAACGGCAAAGCTCTCGCGGCGACGGTCGTACTCATCGCGACGGGCGCTCTCATACGAAACGCGCAGGATCAGACCGGCGAGCATAAGCGACACAATAATCGAGGAGCCGCCGTAGCTAATAAACGGCAGCGGCTTGCCCGTCATGGGAAACACATTGAGAATGCCCAGCGCGTTGATCAAAAACTGCACCGCAAGGATGACCGCGGAACCCGATGCCATAAGTGCTCCGCGACGGTCGGTCGCCTGCTCGGCAATGCGAAACGCCGAGTAGATCAGCATCGCAAACACCAAGAAGAACAGCACGGTTCCGATAAAGCCAACTTCCTCGCCGATAATAGCCAAGATATAGTCGTTATGCGCCTCGGGCAAATACGAGTACTTCATGGTGGAGTTGCCGATACCGCGACCGAACAGGCCGCCCGAGGCAAACGCCATGATGGCAAGCGTGGCCTGATAGCCGTCGCCATATTCGTCTGCCCAAGGATTCCAAGCAACCTCGACACGCGTCATACGATACGGCTCGGCGATAAGGGCGATCGCAATGACGGCGATGCCGGCAACGACCGTCCAAACGATATATTTGGGGTCCAATCCCGCAAACAACGCCATGCACATGAGGGTCAGCAAGATGATCAGAACGGTGCCAAAATCGGGCTGAACAAAGATCAGAAAGAGCGAAATGCCCAGGTAGACGCCCATGTTGCGAAGAAACTCGTTGATGTTTCCGCCGGGCGAAAAGATGCGGTCGAGCATGATGGCCGAATACGCGATGGCGAACGGCTTTAAAAACTCAGACGGCTGGAACTGAATACCGGCGATGTTGAGCCAGCGCGTGGCGCCACGACTGCCGCTACCCATAAAGAACACCAGAACCAGTAGCCCTATCATGCCCATGAGGAAGATCCTGAGCACGTCTTCCCCAAACCAACTGTCCGGCAAGATGCGCACGATGGCAACCATAGCCAGCACGCCAACTCCGGCAAACGCGGCTTGTCGAAACAGGAAAAACGTCGCCGAACCATTCTCGTGCAGTGCCTCGACCGAAGATGCCGAGTACACCATCAGCAAGCCAAAGCAAACCAAGCTAAACAGGCAAGCCATAAATATCAAACGGGGGCGCATGATGCGGGCGGGGACGCCGGCAATATAGCGCTCACTGAACGTCTGCCCGCCGCGTCCGGAACGCGGCGTGCTACGCAGCGAGGAAGCACGGTCCGAGTCGGGCCTCCTCATATCACTTCGGGGGCTCTCCTCTCTCACCGGCAACCCCTATTCCGTTTGCGATTTCGCTGCTGCGGCAAGCTGGACAACGTAGTCCTTAAACACGCGACCGCGCTCCTCGTAGCCCGAGAACTCGTCAAACGAAGAGCAGGCGGGCGAAAGCAGGATCACGTCGCCGCGGCTCGAGAGTGAGCGGGCAACGTCAACGGCATCGCGCAGATCATCGGCCTGGGCGATATCCACGTCACCATCGACATCGGCCTCGTCCATAGCGGCGGTAAAGCGCTCGCGCGCATCGCCAAAGCAGACCACCGAGCGAACGTTATCCATCACAACGCGGGCAAAGGTCTCGAGCGGCGTGCCCTTATCGTGGCCACCGAGCAGCAAAATCACGTCGTCGTCGGGAAACGCCGTCAGGGCCTTTTCGACCGCATCGGTGTTCGTTGCCTTGGAATCGTTGACGTAGCGCACGCCATCGATTACGCCGCAGGGCTCAACGCGGTGCTCCAGCGGCTGAAACGAGGCCAGGCCGCGACACACACCGTCGACATCGGCACCGACGGCCAGGGCAGCCGTGGCAGCGCACAGGGCATTGATGACATTGTGATGTCCGGAGATTTTGAGCTCGGACGTGGCAATGAGCGGGGTCTCGACGCCCTTCAGGCGAACGACCATCTTGCCATCGCGCACAAATGCGGCGTCCTCGCCCGCAGGCTCGTCAAAGGCAACCTTGCAGATGCGACGACCCGGCGTGTAGACATACTCATCGAACTCATGGATACCGGCGTCCTCGAAGTCAACAATCACCAGGTCATCGTCGACCATATTCTCGAAGAGCTTAATCTTGGCGAGCGCATAGTTCTTATGGCTCTTGTGCCAGCCCAGATGGTCGGGGGTAATGTTGAGCAGCACCGCCACACGGGGATGAAGCTCCTGGGTCGTTGCGATCTGATAGCTCGAAAGCTCCGCTACAAACCACTCATTGTGTGCTCGGCCATCGATTTCGTTCACCGGCGGCTCACCAATGTTGCCCACGGCCACACTGGCCTCGCCGGCCGCCTTAAGCAGGTAGTCGGTCAGCGACGTGGTGGTCGTCTTGCCGTTGGTTCCCGTGATGGCGATCCAGTTTTGGGGAGACAGGCGGTAGGCAAACTCGGGCTCGCCCATGATCTGGGCAGCATGATCGCGGCCAGCCTTAAAGAATGCCGAGAACTCCGAGATGCCCGGGCATGTCACGCATACGTCAAACGCACCCTCGACCTGCTCGGTTCCGTAGACAAACGATGCCCCGCGCGCCTCGAGCGAGCGCGTGGCGTCATTGGGCTCGGACGTGCCACCACCGTACACGGTAACGGCACTCACGCGCTCGGGATGCGCAAGTGCCCAGCAAGCGACATCAAGACCGGACTTTCCCTGGCCCAAGACGAGCAGGCTAAAGGAATCTGCGAGAGGCATGAAAAACCACTATCCCAACTGGAAGAACAAAGCGAGGCCCAGGGCACCAAATGCCGCGGCGACAATCCAAAAGCGAATGACAACCTTGGTCTCGGCCCAGCCCTTCTTTTCGAAATGATGATGAATGGGCGCCATAAGGAAGACGCGCTTATGCGTAAAGTGGAAGTAAACGACCTGAATCATGACCGACAGGGTCTCGACGATAAACAGGCCACCGATGATGAGCGAGACGACCTCGGTGTTGGTCATAATGGACGTGCAGGCAAATGCCGCGCCCAGCGCCAGCGAACCGGTATCACCCATAAAAATGCTCGCCGGATAGCAGTTGAACCAAAGGAAGCCCAGGCAAGCGCCAGCGCATGCGGTGCAGAAGATGGACAGGTTTACGTCACCGTGCAAAAACGCCATGGCAGCCATGGCAAGCATGGCAATCATGGAGGTACCACCGGCAAGGCCGTCCAGGCCATCGGTCAGGTTCACGGCGTTGGAAAGACCGGCGATCATGAGCCAGCAAAAGACGATGTAGAGCCACGGGAACGAGAAGCCGCAGATGGTGGTCGAGAAGACACCCAGGTCAATAGCCAGGCCGCCAGGGAAACGAATCTCGGGGGCAACGCCGCACCAGTTAACAGCAAGAACGGTAAAGGTAACGCAGATGATGGTCAGGCCAATCATCTTGGCGTGAGGCGTCAGGCCAAGCGAGCGACCGTGCGTAACGGAGGTCAGGTCATCGATGAGACCAAGAACGCCGGTTGCAAGCGTGGCAAGCAGCACGAGCACAAGCTCGGTGGTGAGCTTACCCATCAAAAGGCACGTTAGCGAGACCGCGATGAGAATGACCACGCCACCCATAGTGGGGGTGCCTTGCTTAATCAGGTGGCGCTTGGGGCCATCGGCGCGGACCTGCTGGCCGATACCCTCGACCTTCAGGAGCTTAATCCACCACGGCATGAGCACCAACGCGATGGCGGCAGCGATGCCAAGTCCCAAAAAGGCCTGGTACGTGGGATACGAGGGATTGCCGAACATGGGCTAGCACACACCTTCCACAAAGCGGTCGAGCTCAACAAAACGGGAACCCTTAACCAGTACGACGTCGTCCTTTTCGAGCGCGGTGCCCATACGGTCGAGCACCTGCTGATAATCGGCGAACACCTGGATACGGTCCTCGTCCATACCCATCATGCGAGCGGACTCGGCCATGAGGGCAGCGAGCTCACCGCCCACGCACGCCAGCATATCGAGCTTCTTAGCCGCGGCATAGGCGCCCACAAGCTCGTGCATGCGCGCAGCTTCGTCACCCATCTCGCCCATCTCGCCCAAGATCGCCATGCGCGAGCCGTCGCAGATAAGCGAGCACAGCAGATCGAGACCGGCAGCCATAGACTCGGCACTGGCGTTATAGGAGTCGTCGATGATGCGCGCTCCGCTCTTGGCGCGCTTGATCTCCTGACGGTGACCGGTGATCGTAAGGCCCCTAAAGGCAGCATCGATCTGCTCGGGCGTCACGCCCAGACGATAGGCGACCGCGGCGGCCTTGACGGCATTGGGCACGGACTGCACGCCGGGAATGGTCAACATGGTATCGACCGTGTCGCCCTGACCAAAGTCGAGCGTAAAGACCGGATGGCCCTCGTCGTCGACGCGAATGTCGCGCGCACGGACCTCGTCGTCGTCCGAGACACCTGCCAGCATCACGTCGATACCCGCAGGCTGAGCGAACGTATCACGAATGAACGGCGTAAAGTCGTCCTCGCCGCCCAAAACCAGCAGCGGCGAGAAGTCGCCGGCGGCGCACATGCCCTGGACAATCTCGGACTTGGCGCGGGCGATGTTCTCGCGGCTGCCCAGGATACCGATGTGGGAGGTTCCGATCTTGCTCACGATGGCAAGATTGGGGTTGGCAGACTGGGACAGGCGCTCAATCTCATGAAAATGGTTCATGCCCATCTCGAGCACCAGGACCTCGGTATCGGCCGGAGCGGAAAGCACCGTGAGCGGCATGCCGATCAGGTTGTTGAAATTGCCCTTCGTGGCCCAGACGCGATAACGCTTGGCGAGCACGGCAGCGAGCACGTCCTTGGTCGTCGTCTTGCCAATCGAACCGGTAATGCCGACGACCAGGCAGCCAAGCTCCAAGCGATATACGTGCGCCAGGCGCAGCAAGAACTCCACGGGGTCGTCAGTCAGCAAGATGGCGCATCCCTTGTCCTGCGCCAACGAAACCAGCTCGGCATCGGGCTCGCGCGTCATCACGACGGCACCGGCACCCGACTCGATGGCACGGGAGGCAAAATCATTGCCGTCGACCTTTTCGCCGGGGAAGGCGACAAAGATCGTCCCCTCCTCGACCTGACGCGAGTCGATAACGCACCCGCGGCATACCCGATCGACTTCTTCCGTCACGGTTCGGGCCCCCGTTGAGGCCGCGAGGTTGTTGACGGCGATCTCTATCATTGCAGCTCCCCTGTAAACCTAATAATGCTATCGGCGTATTGTATCCCAGTGCCATGCGCGCGTGGTGCAGGGCATGTGAACACCCTTCAGAACAAAGGGCAGGCCACGCTCAAGATTGTACCCCCCTACTTCGTGCGCGGGATACCCAGCACGTCGAGCGCGTTGGCCATAATGGACTGGAATGGCACCGCGGCGGCATCCGAGCCGCTCGGCGTTCCATCGAGTGTGATATAGCACAGCACCTTGGGCGATTGTGCCGGCGCAAAGCCCATAAAGGACGACATGTAGTTCTCCTTGAGGTAACCGCCGTTCTCGTCAGCACGCTCGGCCGTACCGGTCTTGCCCGCCACGTCATAGCCATCGACCGCACCGCCAACGCCCGTGCCTTCGGACACGACCGTCTGCATGCACGATGTCACCTGGGCGGCAGCGTCCTCCGAAATCGCACGCTCGCCTTCGCCCCAGTCCTTCTCATCGCCCTTGCTGGACTTATAGAAGTGCGGAGTCATCATCACGCCGCCGTTCGCGATGCCGCCCACGGCACGTGCGACCTCAATCGGCGAGACGGACAGCGCCTGGCCAAAGCTCATCGAGCCCAGCGTGGCGCCATCGTATTGGTCGCGCTCCTTGACGATGCCCAGGCTCTCACCCGGAAAATCGACACCGGAGCTATGGCCGATACCCCACTTGTCCACATAGGTGGCAAAATCATCGGCACCGATCTTGCGTCCCACCAGGACAAAGCCCACATTGGACGAACGGCGCATCATCTCGCGCACGTCCATGGTCATGGTGTAGTCGCGCTTATCGGCGTCGGTAACGGTGTCGTCGCCAACCTTAATGCTCGCCGGCACCTCAAACGACGTGCTCGAACGCACGGCGCCCAAGTCGAAGCCGGCACCGGCCACGAGCGTCTTAAAGACCGAGCCGGGCTCGTAGGCATCGGTAACCAGGCGCAAGTTCATGTCCTCGGTCTTGGCGTTTTCCAGATCGGTCTGGTCATATGTCGGATACGAGCATGCCGCCAGAATCTCGCCCGTCGTGGGATCGGTGACCAGGGCCGAGCCATTCTTGGCCTTGGTCTTTTCGACCGCCTCGGCCAGGGCGTCCTCGGCGGCACGCTGGATATTGACATCGAGCGTCGTCACGATGTCCACGCCGTCCACCGCGGCAACCTTCTTATAGGCGCCGCCCGCGATATAGCTACCGTCCCTCGCCCGCTCGCGCACCAGCGAACCGTTGGTTCCAGTCAAAAGATTGTTGTACTGTTTTTCGAGGCCCGTCAGACCGTCGTTGTCCACGTTTACCACGCCAAGCACCTGCGATGCCAGGTTGCCGTAGGGGTACACGCGCTTCATGGCCTGCTCAAAGAGCACGCCTGGCAGGTTCTTCTTCTCCAGCGCCGCGACATCATCCTCGTCCACCTGGCGTTTGATATACACCCAGGTGCCATCCGACTCAACGAGCTCGCGACAGGTCTTTTTATCGATTCCCGTAGCTTTGACCAGCGCCGATACCGTCTTGTCAACGTCCTCGATAAGCTGAGGATTCACGGCGATGTTGCGGCATTCGACCGACGACGTCAGCACGTTGCCGTTACGGTCGTAGATGGTACCGCGCTTGGCATACAGCGTCTGCGCGAGCAAGCGACGTGCATCGGCACGGTCGCGCAGCTTATCGGCTTCCACAATTTGATAGTCGGCAAGGCGAAGGACGCCTAAACCCAAGCCAAGCCCGATAAAGCCCATGACGGCTTTGCGACGGGGCAGCGGCGTGCCCGTGAGCCATTCGGTCGACGAGCTCTTGCGCGGTCTGGTGTTATGCATTTGAGGGCCACTCGAGCCACGGAGACGCGACGCGGGGTCGTTGCCATAGGACGGCCTCGCGTTGTAAGATGGCCGACCCGTTCCTTGATAACCAGAACGTCCCCGCGATGAGGGACGTCCAGAACCGCGACCCCCGTCGGAGCCGCGGCGATAGTCATTTGTCATACTCAGCTACCGTCTTGTTACTGAGCGGTCGCGGTCGAGCTAGCGCCCGCGGCTGCATCCTGCGAAAAATCAAGTGTAACGCTCTCGCTGGGCTCCACCATGCCATAAGCGCCCGCAAGGTCGCGAATGCGCGTGTCGGCACCATAGACCGAATGCATGACCTCCAGGTCGGAGCTCTCGTCGGTCGCCTTCTCGAGCGTGTTGGTAAGCGCGGCGTTGCTGTTGAGCACCTGGGCCGTAACGCCGGCGAGCGCCACACGGGCGACGCCGATCGTCATGAAGATGGCCGCAATGATGCAAAACGTTTTAAGAACGCTCATGAAAACCGGGCTTACCGCCTGGTTTGCCTGACGGCCCGCGCCCGTGTAGACATCAAAGCGCGGCGTGCGCTGCTCGCGGGGAGCAACGGGGGCCTGCGGTGCCTCACGATAGGCGGGCATGGCGTTCATATCATAGGCGAGTGCTGCGTTTGAGGTGTTGTAGCCCATGATATGCCGCCTCCCATCCCGAGTACGTTGGTAGTGTGTTTAAGCTTCGTTTGTGGTACGAGCGGGAGGTCCAATATCGCGCGGTCGCGTCTACAGACGCTGTGCCACGCGGATCTTGGCTGATCTCGCCCGAGGGTTGCGCGCAACCTCATCGGGTTGGGCAACCAGGGGTTTGCGGGTGATGACCTTGAGTATCGGCACGTTGCCGCACACGCACACCGGAATCTCCGGCGGGCACGTGCACCCCTGGCTCATCTCCTTAAAGTGGTTCTTTACGATACGGTCCTCGAGCGAGTGATACGAGATGACGCAGATGCGTCCGCCCGGGTTGAGCCACCTTGTGGCGGCGTCAAGCCCTCGCTCGAGCACATCGAGTTCGTGATTGACCTCGATGCGAATGGCCTGGAAACTTTTCTTGGCTGGGTGTCCGCCATGCCGGCGAGCGGCAGCGGGGATACCAGCCTTGATGATCTCGACAAACTGGCCGGTGGTTTCGATCGGCTCATGCTCGCGGCGGCGCACGATCTCACGTGCGATCTGCGAGGCGAACTTCTCTTCGCCATAGACGCGTAGAATCCGGGCGAGGTCGTGTTCGTTATAGGTGTTGATGACCTCAGCTGCGTTTAAGGTGTTGTTACCCGGATCCATCCGCATGTCCAATGGGGCGTCCTCGTTGTACGAAAAGCCCCTGCCAGGGATATCGAGTTGCGGCGACGAAACGCCCAAGTCGAACAGGAAGCCATCGACCCCGGGCACCTCGGCCGAGCAAAGCAGCTCGTCCAAGTCGCCGAAGTTGCCCTTCAGCAGCTGGTGTGGTACGCCGGGAACCTCGCGGTCCAGACGGGCGCCAGCGGCCTCGAGGGCCATGTCGTCCTGATCGACGCCGAGCAAAAGGCCGGGCTCCCCCACCTGCGCGGCCATCTTTACCGAATGGCCGGCACCGCCAAGGGTGCAGTCGCAGACGACGGAGCCGCTCTTTAGCTGCAGCGACTCAAGCACTTCGCCGAGCATGACAGGTTCATGCCGATATTCTTGTGTCAAGATCCCACGCTCCATCCGTTACTCGTGCCTTGCCCTTACGAGAAGAAGAGGTCCAGCAGGGCCTCGTCGTCATCGTCCTCATCGGCCGTAGCGCGGTCCCAAACCTCAAGGTGGTCGTAGTTGCCCACAACCGTGACCTCGCGGTCGAGGTTCGCCTGCTTGCGGAGAGACTCGGACAGACCGATACGACCCGCGCTGTCCACATCCATCGACGTGGTGCGCTTGTTGATCGCCCTCATGAGCTTCTGGTCGTTGATGTCACGCGGGTTAAAACCCTCGTGGCCCTCACGACCCGCGAAGAGTCCTTCGACCCACTTATCGAAGGCCTCGGCAGAGAACACGTACAGAGCATCGACATCCAGGGCTTTGAACACGCGAACGT
>JAEZNV010000056.1 GCA_023441725.1 Actinomycetes bacterium
CTTTGAGTACTGCGGCGGTACGCGTACCGTCGACGTGCACATCCGACGCATCCGCTCCAAGGTGGGCCCGCAGATCGCGGCGCACATCACCACCGTCCGCGGCGTGGGCTATCTGTTTAAGGACTAGATTTCCACCACAAAGGGGACAGGCACCTTTGTGGTGGTTTTGCCGCATGTGCGGGCTCCTTTCGGGTTTGCAGAAGAACTTAAGCCTTCCTAAAAGATTGCGTTCTCATATACGTTCGCCCACATATTGGGGTACAACTCAACGTGAACAATGATGGCCCGCCACATGTTTGGCGGGCCTTTGGTTATTTGACGAAAGGATCGCAGCCATGAGCGAGAACGATTCCCAGCGTCCCCAGGATGCGGGCAACGCTGGCGAGACCCAGCAGCAGCCGCGTGTGCAGGTGGAGTCGACGCCTGCCGGCAGCAACATTCCCTACGTGCAGGCTTACGACACACAGACCGGCCAGCCGCTGGGCGGCCAGCAGGTTGTAAACAAGCACACAGTGGTCAAGACTAAGACCAAAAAGCTGCCGATCTTTATTACGGCGCTCGCCGGCTGTGCCTGCGGCGCCCTGCTGGTCATCGCGCTCATTATGAGTGGCACGCTCAACATTGGCGGCGGAAAGAATGCCGTGACGGCGGGTGCTTCGGGTTCGTCGACGCAAAAGATTACAATCGACTCCGAGGACACCACACTTGCCGAGGCCGTTTCTGCCAAGGCCCTGCCCTCCGTCGTTTCCATCACCGCCACTTCGAGCGGCAGCCAGAATGGCTCGCTTTCGCAGTCTGCCGACGAGTCGGATAGCTCGGGCAGCGTTGGCTCGGGCGTGGTGCTCGATACCGAGGGCCATATCCTCACCAACAACCATGTGGTCGATGGCTATGACCAGTACGTGGTGACCATGGACGACGGCACCACCTATGAGGCCGAGTTCGTGGGCAACGATGCTTCGAGCGACCTGGCCGTCATCAAGCTCAAGGATGCAGACGCCTCCAAGCTCACGCCGATTGAGATCGGTGATTCCTCCAAGCTCAACGTGGGCGAGTGGGTTATGGCTATCGGTTCGCCGTTTGGCAACGAACAGTCTGTCTCCACGGGCATCGTCTCGGCGCTCTATCGCTCCACGGCCATGAGCTCTACCAGCGGCAACACCATCTACGCCAACATGATCCAGACCGATGCCGCCATCAACCCGGGCAACTCCGGCGGCGCGCTCGTTAACGATAACGGCGAGCTCGTGGGCATCAACTCGCTCATCGAGAGCTACTCGGGCTCCAGCTCGGGCGTGGGCTTTGCTATTCCCGTTAACTACGCCAAGGACATTGCCGACCAGATCATCGACGGTAAGACGCCGGTGCACCCGTACCTGGGCGCCACGCTCTCGAGCGTCAATGCGCTTAACGCCCGCACCAACAAGCTGAGTACCGATAGCGGCGCGTATGTGGCGAGCGTTGTCGAGGACGGTCCTGCAGCCAAGGCCGGCATCCAGGAGGGTGACGTCATCACCAAGCTGGGCGACGATGAGATTACGAGTGCCGATGGCCTGATCATCGCGCTGCGCAGCCACGAGGTGGGCGAGAAGGTCGAGATTACGCTCGTGCGCGGCAAGGAAGAGAAAAAGGTCACCGTCGAGCTGGGCTCCGACGAGGAGCTGCAGAACCAGCAGCAGGACGATAGCGCGACCGACACCGGCAACGGCGGTATTACCGACGAGCAGCTGCGCCAGTATCTGGAGGAGCTGTTGGGCCAGCAGGGCCAGGGCCAAGGCTACGGCCAGGGTTTCTAACGGGCCGTATTGCACATATCGAAGCTAGAGGGGCTGTCCCATCAACGTGGGACAGCCCCTCTTTTCTCATTGATCCGTTGGGGACGGAGGAAAACGGATCATTTAAAGCTGATAAGAGCATGGTTTGATCGTGCTATCCACCTCGGTCTGGCGGCTGCCGATTCGGTGCGGTTCGAAAGGGTTATTCGGCCCCATTGCGACCGGTGGTACTCTAGTATCCGTTTGAAATCGAGCGAAGGAGTGCCGCTATGGAGCAATCGAGCCTGTTTGGTGACGGCGTGGACATCGATACCGAAACGCCCGCGAGCACGGATGCCGCTGCACCGGCCGATGCCCGTGCCCAGGCCGCCGCGCGTGCGGCCGAGCTGCGCCACGAGCTCGATTACCACGCCTATCGCTACTACATGCTCGACGCGCCCGAAATCACGGACGCCGCCTTTGACAAAATGCTCGTTGAGCTGCAGGAAATCGAGGCGTCCTACCCCGATTTGGTGACGCCCGACAGCTATACCCAGCGCGTGGGCGGCTACGTGAGCGAGCAGTTTACGCCAGTCACGCACATGGCGCGCATGTATTCCATGGACGATGCCATGGACCTGGACGAGCTCGACGCATGGCTCCAGCGCACCGAGGATGCGCTCGGTGCCGGCAGCGTCACCTATACCTGCGAGCTAAAGATTGACGGTCTGGGCGTGGCGCTTACCTACCAAAACGGCACCTTTGTGCGCGCGGCCACGCGTGGCGATGGCACCACGGGCGAGGACGTGTCGCTCAACGTCCGTACCATCAAGGACGTGCCTATGCACCTGTCCGAGCCGGCGCTCGCCCACATGGGCGCCGACCGCGAGCGCACGATTGAGGTGCGCGGCGAGGTCTATATGCCCAAAGGCAGCTTTGTACGTCTGAATGAAGAGGCCGATGCCGAGGGCCGCGACCCCTTCGCCAACCCGCGCAACGCCGCCGCTGGCAGTCTGCGCCAAAAGGATCCCAAGGTCACGGCGCGCCGCGACCTGGCCACCTTTATCTACGCCATCGCCGATACCGATCCGCTGCACGTCCACAGCCAGCGCGAGTTCCTCGATTGGCTGCATAGCGCCGGCTTTAGCGTCAATCCCAACGTGGCTCGTTGCGCCACGCCGGCCGAGGTCCACGAGTTCTGTGCCCAGGCGCTCGAGCACCGCGGTGACTTGGATTACGACATCGACGGCGTGGTCGTAAAGGTGGACAGCTTTCAGCAACAGCTCGATCTGGGCTTTACCGCCCGCGCACCACGCTGGGCCATTGCCTTTAAGTTCCCGCCCGAGGAAAAGCAGACCGTCCTGCGCGAAATTCGCATCCAGGTGGGCCGCACCGGTGTGCTCACGCCGGTCGCCGAGTTCGACCCAGTGACGGTTGCCGGCTCCACCATCGCGCGTGCCACGCTGCACAACATCGACGAGATCCGCCGCAAAAACGTGCGCGAGGGCGACACTATCATCGTGCACAAGGCAGGCGATGTAATCCCCGAGGTCGTGGGACCGGTGCTCGATAAGCGTCCGGCCGATTCGGTCGACTGGCAGATGCCCGAGGTCTGCCCCGTGTGCGGCAGCCCCGTGGTCCACGAGGATGGCGAGGTTGCCTACCGCTGTGTGTCCATCGACTGCCCCGCACAGCTCAAGGAGCGCCTGCTCCACTGGGTGAGCCGCGGCTGCATGGACGTCGACGGTCTGGGCGACGAGATCGTCGACAAGATGATCGCCGCCGGTCTGATCCACGATGTCGCGGACTTCTACCAGCTCACGGTTGATGACATCGCCGGACTGGACACGGGGCGCACCTATGCCAGCTCCAACAGCAAAAAGGGCGTCAAGAAGGGTGACCCCATTCCGGTAGGCCTCAAGACGGCCGAGAAAATCATCGCCGAGCTCAACAAGTCCAAGAGCCAGCCGCTCGGTCGCGTGCTGTTTGCCCTGGGCATCCGCCACGTGGGCAAGAGCGTGGGCGAGGTCATCGCCGAGCGATTCCTGTCGATTGACAAGCTCGTCTTGGCGAGCGAAGAGGACATCGCCGAGTGCGAGGGCATCGGTCCTAAGATTGCGGCGAGCGTCAAGCAGTTCCTGGCCGTGCCCGAGAACCTTGCCGTGCTGGAGCGCCTGCGCCAGGCGGGCCTGTCGCTCGAGGTCGATTTGAGCGCCGCGCACGCGCAAGCCGCAGCCGACGCTGGCGTGGCAGGCGAGCTCGCCGACGCACAGCCGCTTGCGGGTCTGACCTTCGTGCTGACCGGTACGCTCGTCAACCGCACGCGCGATGAGGCGGGCGCGGCGCTCAAGGTGCTCGGCGCCAAGGTTTCGGGCAGTGTGTCGAAGAAGACGAGCTATCTGGTCGCCGGCCCCAAGGCAGGCTCCAAGCTCACCAAGGCCGAGCAGCTGGGTGTGCCCGTGCTGGATGAGGACGCACTCGAGCAGATCCTGGCTACTGGTCAGTTGCCCCAGGCTTAAGGCGTCGATAGCCAAATTGAAGATCCGCCCGGGAAGCATGATGCCTTCCGGGCGGATCTTACTTTGCTGGGGAAACCGGCACCGTGATCTGCGTCACATAGGTCGCGGGATCGTCGCTGATGATGTCATCGATCAGGGCAATCTCGCGCGATGGACCGGCGGGCGTCAGGTTATGTTCGCGCATATAGCCGAGCAGCTGCTCATAGCGCGGGCCCGCTTGCCCGTGCGTGCCGCGGAAGCTTATGGTCAGGCAGCGCGCGGCGGGTCGTGTCTCGACGTCGCCCAAGTACTCATCGGTGTCATCGAGCAGCAGAAAGACCTCGTCGTAGCCGTTAAAGTCGCCGGCTGCGAGACGCTTGGCGCTGATCCCAACGCCCAAGTTGCCCAGAAAGACAAAGGTCTCGTGCTGGCCCTTCTGCAGCTGACGAATCTGCCACTCCAGCGCATAGGCGTCGGTAGGGTTGACGCGTTCGCGCAACACGGCACAGCGAAGCTCGGGCGCATCGATTGTGCAAATGGTATCGAGCTCGGTGTTCAAGGCATCGTGCAGCAGCGCAAGCCGGTTATCGATCTTGCGCGACACGCGCTCCAGCTCGCGGCGCTTGCGCTCGATGAGCTCCTGCTGCTGAGCCAGCTGTCGCTGCATGAGGTCCACATCGCGCGTGGTCACAAACTTGCGGATTTGTGCGAGCGGCAAGTCGAGAACACGCAGGTGGCTGATGGTGTTGAGGGTGGAGAGCTGCCGAGATCCGTAGTAGCGGTATCCACTCGCCGAATCGATGTGCGCCGGGTTCAGCAATCCCATCTGCTCGTAATGACGTAGCGTCCCCACGCTCAGGTTAAACAGGCGCGCCACCTCGCCAATGCGGAGCAGGCCCTCGGTATATTCGGTTGGCGAGTCGGTCATGGGACCGCTCCTTTCGATAAAAAGCAGGGGAGGGGAGCCAGACTCGCGTTGCCTCGCTACGCCACCAACTTGTCAAAAGCTCCGCGGCGGTTGAGCGCGGTAAACGCGACGACGCAAATGACCGCCGACAGAATCGACCCGCACGGCGAGGCGATACCCATGGGAAACAACGTATCGGAATAGGCGTTCGACAGCAGCCAGGCGCCGGGCACGCGAATGAGCGCCACGGCCAGCACGTTGTGCGCAAAGCCGATGTAGCTCTTGCCATACGCAGCGAAAAAGCCGCTAAAGCAAATGTGGATGCCGGCAAAGATTGCGTCGAAAATGTAGCTGCGCATATAGCCGGTGCCGGCGGCGACCACTGCGGGGTCCTTGGCAAAAAAGCCGATAAACGCCGGCGCCACCAGCCACATCAGCACCGTGATCAGGCAGCCATACACTACCGAGATTGTCATGGCATCTTTGAGCACCTGACGTGCACGATCGCCCTTGCCCGCGCCGGCGTTTTGCGCCGTTAGCGCGCTGACGGTGGCACCCATGGAACTCGGCACAATGAACAAAAAGCTGATCATCTTCTCGACCAGGCCCACGGCAGCGGCATCGACCAGGCCGCGATGGTTGGCGATGACGGTGATAAACATAAACGCCACCTGGATGCAGCCGTCCTGCACGGCCACGGGCACGCCGATCTTAAGAATGCTGCCGAGCACCTCGGGCTGGGGACGCAGGTCGCTGCGCTTAACGTGGATGTTCGTACGGCGGCTCTTAAGCCACACGAGTGCGAGCGCAACGCTGGCCGTCTGGGCGGTTACCGTGCCGAGCGCCGCGCCCACGGGGCCGAGCCCCATGTGGCCGATAAACAGAAAGTCGAGCGTGATGTTAATGATGCACGCGACGCCAATCACGTACATAGGCGAGCGCGAATCGCCCAGCCCGCGAAAGATGGCCGAAAGAATGTTGTACGCGGCGATAAAGGGAATGCCGATAAAGCAGATGCGCAGGTAGGCGGCGGTGCCTTCGACTGCCTCGGCCGGCGTGCCAATGAGCGCCACGATTTGCGGGCATAGTGCAAACAAGATGGCGGCCAGCACCACCGAGACGCCCATAAAGAGTGTGATAGTGTTGCCTATGGCGGTCTCGGCACGGTCAAACCGGCGCGAACCCACGGCGTGGCCGACGATGACCGTCGTTCCCATGGCCAGGCCCACGAGCGTCACGGTAATGATATAGAGCGTCTGCGCGCCATTGCCCACGGCGGTGATGCCGGCGGCGCCGCTAAACTGCCCCATCATGTACAGGTCGGCCATGCCGTAGAGCATCTGCAAAAAGTACGAGAGCATATAGGGCAGGGCAAAGACCGCGATGGTCTTAAGGACATTGCCGCGTGTGAGGTCGTGTTCCATGGGCGGGG
>JAEZNV010000151.1 GCA_023441725.1 Actinomycetes bacterium
GAGCAGCTTTGTATCTGCTCGGGCGCCTTTGATTGGCTATGGCTGGGTGCCTACTGACCCGTAGAGGGATCGGGCGTGGGTGTAGGCGTTGGAGTGGGGGAACCGCCCTCGCCGCCGTCTTCGCCACCGCTACCGTCGCCGCCGGTCGAGCCGCCGGTCGTTCCGGTGCCACCCGTGGTGCTGCCGCCCGTGGTCTCGGTGGTCGTGGTCGTAGTCGTGGTTGTCGTAGTCGTGGTCTCTTCCTCGTCTTTGTCCTCGGTGTCGCTTTCCGCCTTCTTGGTGTTGCTGGTGCCGTAGAACTTCCAGACGTTGTTGTTCTTATACGTGGGGGCCGTTCCGGTCGGGAACTCCTCGCGCTCGGTGCTGGCAAGGACGGTGTTCATGAACTTCTTAAAGACGGGCAGGTTAGTGCTGTCGCCCAGCAGGTCCGTGCCGTACTTTTGGATGGGAATCTCACCTGCGGAGTAGCCGGTCCACAGGGCGCATGCCAGCTGCGGGGTATAGCCGCAGAACCACAGGTTGGTGGTGTTGTCGGTGGTACCTGTCTTGCCGGCATAGGGCTGGTTCACACTCAGAGCGCCGGCGGCACCCGTGCCGCTGCCCTGCATGACGCCGGTCAGGACGTCGGTCACTGCCGCGGCCTCGCCGGTGGAGAGCACCTGCGAGGGGTTATCGGTGTGCTGGTACAGTACCGAGCCAGTTCGCGAATCAATCTCGGTGATGGCGATCGGCTGGCGATAGTAACCGCCGTTGGCAAACGTGGCATAGGCCGCGGCCATCTCGAGCGGCGAGATGGAGCCGGTGCCGAGCGTCATGACGGGAACGTCCTCGATATTGTCCTTAGAGGGATCGATGCCGAGCTTCTTGACGAGCGACATGATCTTGTTATTGCCGATGGCCTCTGCAACCTGGATATAGCCGGTGTTGGAGGAGTATGCCGTCGCCTGCTTGAGCGTGATGGTGCCGTAGCTTTGGTTGGCGTAGTTCTGCACCTCGGTCGTGGTGCCCTTAGCCTTGAGCGGCGAGTTGCAGTTGAGGGTGACGTTGGGGTTCATGCCGTTTTGGATGGCAGTGGCCAGCGTAAAGGCCTTAAACGTGGAGCCTACGGGACGCTTGGCCGTGGCGTGGTTCACGTGGTTCTCGTCGGCGTTATAGTCGTAGCCGCCCACCATGCACTTGATGTAGCCGGTCTTGGGGTCGACGACGACCATGCCCATGTCCAGGCCGTCGAGCGAAAGCGTGTCGAGCTGGGCACGCACGGCCTCCTCGGCAGTCTGCTGCATCGTGGGGTCGATGGTGGTCTTGACAGTTAGGCCGCCCTTAAACAGCACGTCGGTGGAGAACTCCTGCTCCAGCAGCTGCTTAACATAGGCGACAAAGTAGGGCTGCGAATACACGTCGACGCCGCTGCCCGAAATCTCGGTTACGTTGAGGGTGATGGGCTCTGCCTGTGCGGCGTCGTGCTCCTCCTGGGTGATGTGGCCCAGGCGCAGCATGTTGTCGAGAACCTTGTTGCGGCGAGACAGTGCCAGATCGGGATTGACCGTGGGGTCGTACTGCGAAGGCGAGTTGGGAAGGCCGATGAGCAGCGCGGCCTCGCTCAGGGTGAGGTCGGCGGCGCTCTTGGACAGATACGTCTCGGCTGCGGCCTCGATGCCGTAGGCACCGTGGCCGTAATAGATGGTGTTGAGGTACATCATGAGGATCTCGTCCTTGGAGTACATCTCCTCCATCTTGATGGCGATATAGGCCTCGCGCACCTTACGCTCGATGGTCGAATCGAACTGCTCCTCCTGCAGGATGGTGTTGCGTACCAGCTGCTGGGTGATGGTCGATGCACCCTCGTGGCCACCGGAGACGGTTGCCACGGCGGCACGCGCGATACCCCACAGGTCGATACCGCCGTGCTCGTAGAAGCGCTCGTCCTCGACGTCGACGGTGCCCTGCAGCACGTACGGAGAGACCTGGTCCTTGGTGACGGACTTGCGGTTTTGCGTGTAGAAGCTCGCGATCTTGTTGCCGTTGCAATCGACGATCTCGGTGGGTTCACTCACCAGATAGGCGTTGGCGTCGGTATAGTCGGGCAGATCGGACAGCCAACGATTGACGTTGCCGATCATGCCGATGCCAAACGCTACGCCCGCGATGAGCAAAAAGCCCAAGAACGAGAGCAGGATCATGGGCAGGGCGTGCGTCTTGGAACGACTGCGTCCCTGTCGTTGGCGAGGACCCATATATTGACCTCCAGGTATGTCGTGCCGCGCGGCAGATACGCCGCTGGGGCAGGATGGACATAAGTTATTACACGATAAACCAAACGAGGCGCGCGAGGCCTCGTGTATGCTGGATGACGGCATTTTTCAGAGTGAATGCATACCTTGTTGGTAAGGAGTTTGCCGATGGTGATTCGGACGATGGGGCCGAGCGGACAATGCGATAACGAGCCGGGGGCTGCCGGGATGGCGCTGCCCGAACTGTTGGCGCCTGCCGGCGGACTCGATCAGATGCTCGCGGCGATTGCAGCGGGCGCCGATGCCGTCTATGCGGGCCTGGGCGGGTTTAACGCCCGCGTGAGCGCACACGGCTTTACCGACGACGAGTTTTTGCGCGGCTGCGTCGTGGCGCATGCGCACGGCGTGCGTGTATACGTGACGCTCAACGTGTTTGTGTTCGATGACGAGTTGGCCGACGCGGTGGCGCTGGGGGCGCATGCGCATGAGTTGGGTGCCGATGCCTTGATCGTGGCGGATGCCGGTCTGGCCTGCGCGTTGCGCGCGGCGATTCCCGGGGTCGAGATTCACCTGTCCACGCAGGCGGGCGTCCATAGCGAAGGCGCCGTGCGCCTGGCTGCCGACGAGCTCGGGGTCGAGCGCGTGACGACCGCCCGCGAGCTGGCGGTCGACGAGATTGCCGCCCTGTGTGCTACCGGCGTACCTATCGAGGTGTTCTGCCACGGCGCGATTTGCATCGGATATTCGGGCGCCTGCGAGTTTTCGGCCCTGCGGCGTGGACGATCGGCGATGCGCGGCGACTGTACGCAGCCGTGCCGCTTGGCGTACGACCTGGTGGACGAGGCGGGGGAGAGCGTCGTTTCCGTGGAGGGCGATCGTCTGCTGTGCCCGCGCGACTATCTGGGCATTGCGCACCTGCCCGAGCTTGTTGGGGCCGGGGTGGCGTCGCTCAAGATCGAGGGGCGCATGAAAAACCCCGACTACGTGTTCAACGTGGTGCGGGTGTGGCGTCGTGCACTCGATATGCTGCGCGATGGCTCGTGGGATGCCGCTGCCGTGTCGGCGCTCGAGCGCGAGCTGGGCAGGTCGTTCAACCGCGGGTTTACCGATGCATATCTGCGGGGGCGATCGGGTGCTGAGCTCATGAGCTTTGAGCGTGCGATTAACCAGGGCGTGCGCGTGGGCCACTTGGTGACTGTGGGTCACGAAGAGGTGACCGTCGAGCTCGATGCCGCCGTGGCAGCGGGCGACACGCTCGAGATTCGGTTCTATCCGGGTGCCGATGCGCGCCCCGATGTGCCCAAGCGCTGGCCCCAGGTGCCCTGCCCGGTGGATGCGGCGGCGGGGGAGCGCGTTGTCGTGCACTGCAAGCGTAAGGTGGATGCGGGATGCGAGGTGTACCTGATTCGCAGCGCCGGCGTGTTGGAGCAGACGACGACGGCGCTGGAGCACATGCGGGTCGAGACGGACGCGGTCGTACCCGTTGCACGAGCCGTTGAGATACTGCCCTTTGAGGGCGCCGTGACTGTTGACGACGTGCCCGAGGCGGCGTTGGCGGAGCCGACGGAAAAGGGGGCTTCCGCTCGCATGGTCTTTGCCTGGCAGCTGATGGATGCCGACCCGTGTGGCGAGCGCGATCTGTCCGATGCGACCGTGGTGCTCGACGAGGTCTGTCGCGCGGCCGATGCCTCGCGTACCCGTTCGCTTATGCGGCGTGCCGGGCGCGTCGTCTGCCGTAATCTGGGACAGGTGGCGATGGCGCGTGAGCTGGGCGTGGCGTTTGACGTTGCGGCACCGGTGTTTTGCGCGAACCGGGTTACGCTTGCCTGGCTACGCGGGCTCGGCGCGGGCCGTGTGTATTTGCCTGCCGAGCTTGTCGCTGACGACGCAGAGCGCGTTGCCGAGCTTGCCGCTTGCCCCGGTGTCTTGGGGGCTGTCGACGCCGACCGTCCCGAGCTCATGGTGTGCGAGCACTGCTTGCTGACTGCCGAGGGCGCCTGCGCCACGGATGTGACGGGGCAGGTCCGTTGCCGTGACTGCTCGCGTCGTCAGCAGGCGCGCTTTTTGGTCGAACGTGACGGCACGCGTTTGCCGGTCGTTGTCGACGCGTGCGGCAGGACGAGGATTTTCCTGTCGTAGGTGTTCGGCCGCGCCGTTTTGGTTATTATTAGTGGGTTTATGAACTTCGAGCACCGCCGTATCCGGTGAGGGTGCTATAGCAAAAGGAGGATACCCAATGCTGTCTGTCGACGAGCAAATGCGTATCATCACCTCGGGCGCAGCGCAGATCGTCCCCGAGGCCGACCTTCGCAAGAAGCTTGAGAAGGGCGAGCCCCTCAACATCAAGCTCGGCGTCGATCCCACCAGCCCCGACCTGCACCTGGGCCATGCCGTGCCCCTGCGCAAGATGCGTCAGTTCCAGGACCTGGGCCACAAGGTCACCCTCATCATCGGTAACGGCACCGCACTGATCGGCGATCCTTCGGGCAAGAACTCCACCCGTCCGCAGCTTTCGCAGGAGCAGATTGAGGCCAACGCCGAGACCTACGTGAGCCAGGCCATGAAGATCTTGGATCCCGAGAAGACCACCATCGTGCACAACGGCGACTGGATCCTGTCGATGGATCTGGCCGGCCTGCTGCAGGTGTGCTCCAAGTTCACCGTCGCCCGCATCCTCGAGCGCGATGACTTTACCAAGCGCTACCAGTCCCAGACGCCGATCGCCCTGCACGAGTTCCTGTACCCCGTGATGCAGGCCTTCGACTCCGTTCAGATCAAGGCCGACGTGGAGATGGGCGGCACCGACCAGCTCTTCAACCTGCTCGCTGGTCGCGAGCTCATGGAGAAGATGGGCATGGAGCCGCAGATCGCGCTTACCATGCCGCTGCTCGAGGGCACCGATGGCGTGCGTAAGATGTCCAAGTCCTACGGCAACTACATCGGCCTGACCGATGCTCCCAAGGATATGTTCGGCAAGACCATGTCCATCCCCGACGAGATGATCGGCAAGTACTATCGTCTTGCCAGCTCGCTCACCCCGGCCGAGGTCGACAAGATCGACGCTGCCCTGGCCGACGGTTCCGCCGACCCCTACGAGCTCAAGCGCGCGCTGGGCCGCGACCTGTGCGATACCTACCACGGTGCCGGCGCCGGCGACGAGGCCCAGGCCGAGTTCGACCGCGTGTTCAAGGAGGGCCAGCTTGCCGACTTCCCCGAGAAGCACGTCGAGCTGACCGTCAACGACGAGGGCCAGATCTACCTCGCCGGCCTGCTCAAGGACCTGGGCCTTTCGGCCAGCGCCGGTCAGGCCCGCCGCGACATCGACGGCGGCGGCGTCAAGATCAACGGCAAGG
>JAEZNV010000192.1 GCA_023441725.1 Actinomycetes bacterium
GGCGATATTACCGACGTCGGCGACGATGTCTCGGCCCGCCATGCCCATATCTGGTGCGATGCTCAAAATATCTGGCACGTCGAGGACTTGTCGTCCACCAACGGAACCGTGGTGGTAAACGGGGCCATGCGCGTCTGCATTCAGGTCGAGCCCGGCCGTTCCGCCCAACTCAATCCCGGCGACGAGCTCAGGCTCGGCGAATCCACTACCTACGCCATCCTCTTCGGTGCCCTCTAGCCGGCAGATAGGGACGTTTCTTTTCTGCCGGCACTTGGGGACACTCCTCGGCGCGCCAGAGCCAGTCGCCCGGGGATGGAGGGGCCATTTTGGCCCTTGGCGGTCAGTCGGGGCGAAACTAGAAGATCTTTCCGATTCGCGGCTGTTCATGCTTGTAGAGCATCTAAAACAATAGGATGTTATTCTGGAATATGCCGGGTGCGTGAACTTGCCTGTCTTAGCCTTAATAAGGTATAGGGGAGTTTGGCTCAGGGGTTCCGTCTTGTTCTTCAGCGCAGTATTGTGGGACAGATTTGCTGAGATTGGCGCCTTACACCGCAGAGCGCACGGAAGGCTCTCGATTTGTGTTCTGGCCCCAGAATACAGGGCCTGATACTTACCAACTGTGGCATGGATGTAACATCTGTAGAAATCAACCCTTTTGTTGTCGACCTTTGTAAGAAAAACACTGCCATCAACTCTTTGGATGACGAAACTAGGGTGCTTGAGGGGAGCCTTTACTCCCCTCTGAGAGATGACTCATGTTTTTCGCTTGTCGTTGTGAATCCTCCGTTACTGCCGATTCCGGATGAGATTCCTTATCCCTTCGTTTGAGATGGAGGACAATCGGGTCTGGATAAAACACTTCGTATTCTTAAGGGTGGCGATACGCATTTAGAGAAAAACGGTAAATACTGCTAATAGGGGTGACGACGATGGTGCAGGGGCGACCCGCGATGCTCTCATCAATACGTCGGATACTTGGGAAATCAGGTCTAGATGCATGTATGATGATGCTGTGTGGCTATTCAATTAATCCGCGTTCCGAATGGGTGCAGGGTATAGCTGCGACATCGTATGCTTTTGACCCGGCGCGATACTCAGATATTTCTGAGGCGGTTGACGAAGTTTATACGCACTATGCCGCGCAAGGCGTTTCGGAAGTTTGCACATCTACGTTACGGGCTTAGGTTTCTTCAAGCGAGCAGGCCGGTTGCGTTATTTCGAGCGATTTTTCTAGTCTAGACGACAAAAGGCAAAGGATTTGATGGGTATAAAACGCGGACGTTTGTGGGCGGATGCTCAAATCTATTGTGGCAATCGGGCGGTTGAAAAAGATATTTCAACCGCCCGATTGCCAGGTTCGTCGGAGGAGATGTCCGATTCCGACTCTCTTGTAGGAAGAGCTTGAGATCGTATTGGCCCAAGGCAATCTTAAAGCAGTCTCATTGGCAAATCTTCGCTCCTGTTGTGTTGAGGTGTAAGGTATCAGTGATTGATGTTTTGTGGCGGGTAGATTGGGGCCTTCCTTGATTCGATGCGTTCTCTCGAGGTTCATCAGAGCAAAAGGGGCTTTCGTCTTCATTGCTATCACGGTGATTGGAACCGCTCTCTCCTATGCCATGCCATACGTGAACGGGAAATTCTTAGATTTTCTTCTCGGTAACCGCAGCGAAAGAGACGCCGTACTCTTCGCGCTCCTGGTTGCGTCAATAGGAGTTTTCTCCACCCTCTTTACTTATTTTGCAGGAACACTTTCCATTCGCATAACCACGAGACTTTCCTTTGATCTTCTCAGGGAGGCCGTCTTGCGTTTTGAAAGAGACGATTACTTGGTGAGTCGGACCATCGATCCAGCCTATACAACGCAACGGATTATTTCCGACTCCAGCGTGGTCTCATCCTTCGTTTTGGCGAATTTTATCAGTGCGCCGCTGTCCATTGTAGCCATTCCCATCGTATTGCTTATCATATGGTCAATTGATTCAACTCTCGCGGTGTTTTCCATCATTCTCCTCATCGTGTATTTCTGTGTAATTACTGGGTTGAGGAAACTTTTGTATAGGGTCACGTATGAGAAGAAAGAGGCGGACAGCGCCTTTTACGCCGCAATTGCATCGCAGCTTAATCAGATTCTCAACATTCAACTGACATCTTCGTACGGCAAGAGCGAACAAGCGCTCGACGCTGGGTTTAAGAGCTATTTTCCCAAAGTTTTGCGCTCCGGAAAGCTATCATATTCTCTGACATCGCTCGATGGTCTTTTCGCAGCGTTGTTTCAAGCGGTGATACTTGTTGTTTCCGGAGTACGAATCATTAACGGAACTATGTCAATAGGCGAGTACACTATCATCGGTACATACTTCGCGGTTCTCTTTAAGACTTTGAAAAGTATGATGTCATTGTTCAAATCCTATCAAGATGCCAAAGCATCATGGGATAGGACGGCTATCGCGACGAGAGAAAAGGAGAGATCGGGGTGGAATCGGACCGATTTAGCTAAACTCGATGAAATAAATGACATTTCGGTATCTGATTTGGAATTCTCGGTTGCCCTTCCAGACGGATCTGTCCGAGAGGTCCTCGGCGGGTTTTCTTTCAAGTTTTCCGGTCCTGGTACATATTGCATAGTTGGGGAAAACGGAAGAGGCAAGACGTCACTTCTTTACTTGATGCTCGGGCTATACTCATCGAAAGGCAAAGTAAAATACAACGGCGTGCCAATCGAAGAATGCGACTTGGATTACATACGTGCGAGAGAGATATCGTGCTGCCCACAGTCGTGCTTCGCGCCGGACGAAACGGTGAAAGAGCTGTTAGAGTATTTCGACACGCCCTTTTCTTCCTATCACCGGGGTGTAGATGGCCTACTTTCGCTGGAAAACAGCGTGAAGGAGTTGCTCGGGAAACGTTGCTCCGCGCTTTCGGGCGGTGAGCTGCGCCGAGTGTACTTATGGTCGGCGATTTCGCGCAAGTCGTCAGTTTTGGTACTCGACGAGCCCACGACTGGGTTAGACGCTGTAAGCCGCGCCGAGCTTGCGGCCTATGTTAAGCGCAACAAGCAAAGCCAGCTGATCATCGTTGTCTCTCACGATGACGAGATGGTCGGCGCGGTAGAAGGGGTAGTGGATTTAGGCAGCATGTACCAGGGTAAATGATGACAAGTGTAGTGCTACCCAACTGGCAGAGATAACAAAAAGGCGATGCAGATGCACGTAGCATTCAGGCGGTTCGGACTCGGTGCCTTCACGCCATCGCAACGCTTTCAGATATAGTTCTCGTTCTCTTACTAAAGGAAACTTTAGTCTACGTCATCTTGTCGAGACAGAGGTGAAGCGAAGTGTTGTCGCGACGTATCTTATTCCAGGTGGCTCAGTATCAGCGTGAGAATCGCACCAAAGTGTACTTACGATTCTCGTGTCCCACGGACAACATGAGCTGAGCATTGAGGTTCCACCCTTTGCTGCAACTACACGGGGTTGGACGGCAATGAATATGCCGGGCCGCATACCACGCGCAGCGGGGGTCCATGTCCCAGTATGTTGCCTACAGCAGCCTCGATGTCCACGCACACATCATCTCTGCCTTCGCGTTCAATCCATTTGCCGGAGAGTGCGAGGGTTGCCAGGCCGTAGAATTCGAGCCGAACAAATGAAATGCGGTATCAGCGCATAGGATTAAACTGACGATTGCTTTGCACTGAGAATACGCTTGGAAAGCCGCTATGGGTGGCGGCCCGGGTTAAATAGAGAAGCCCGTCCGATCACTTTCATGTGGCGAACGGTCGGGCTTCTTATTCCACTTGCCAATGCTCGGCTCATATTGGAAGAAAGCTACGCTAATGTTTGCGTGACACTCCTATTTTCTCCGAAGAAAGAGTCGGATAATGAAGAATAGAATTAAAAAAGGTGCCAGATATAACGCAAGTATAAAGGCTAATCCAACGAGACCTTGCAATAATGGCATAACTCCTCCCAGACACGAGATTTTGGTATTTGTTCCCATCTTATTCTGAATTGGACCAAATAGTTCCTAGCCACAAAACTACTCGTCAACTGGATCGCACCAATCTGCTGGCAAAACACAGCTTGATTCTTTATCGACATAGCACCAATCCGCAACAGGGCACTCGGCGATGTCGTAAAAATTGCATATATCAACTCCAAGACAACAAGGCTCAACGGGAGGATGTTCATTTGAACCAACAGGATGGATATGCTTCATAACAGCTCCTCACCTTAATCCAATTAGAGACTACGTTTGATCAATGCCACAGTGATCTACAACGCAGATGCTGCCGCCATCCATGTCATAGTCGCAGTAATCGTATGCACCACAGCCATCTGCTTTATCATAAACAGTACAGATGTCAGTAATGCCCAAGAGGCAGTCAAAAGACATCGGCTTCACGCCTGCCTCGTCGCCACTTCCTGGATTAATCGGATGAATATGCTTCACGACTACCTCCCTTTGAGTGCAGAAAAACCTCAATATTGTGTATAACAAACCAAGATGTCTAGTTCACCATATTTCTAGAATGGTTTCGGCGAACGTAGCAATAAGCTTCGCAGACGGTAATCAGAAGAACGAACACCTCCACAATGGTGACAGCAATGCGCTGAACCGCTTATTCCGATACAGTAGCTTCTCGTTGATTTTTCTCCTGCGAAGATGAGTGGCGGGAAATAAGGTCAAAAGCCATCTCGTAGCACATTTTTCTATATTCACATGATGCAGGGTGTAGACTCTTGGGCAAGTAGCCGTGCTCGTCTGCAGCCTCCCAGCTACAGCCCCCACCACAGAAAGACCGAGCCCAACAGTCCGTACAGTCAATTCTTTTTTCGACACCCTGACTCCAGTTTTCAATATACCTAGTTTCGTCAATTCCGGTGACGATGTTGCCCATTTTGAATCGCATCATCCCGACAAACCTGTGACAGGGGTATACGTCCCCTTCGGGAGTCACGGAAATAAAACGCCTGCCAGCCCCGCATCCGACAAAGGCGATCCTGTTGCTCATAATCAAATCAACTGCAGTTTTCAATGTTCTAAACAAGGGCTTTTCCCCTTGATCAATCTGTTTGAGATATTGATCCGCCAAATCTATTAGGCCCGCCCTGATTTTGTTTAATGAGTGTTCGTCGAGTTTGATATTCTCATCGAATGAGCTCACGGGCGAGAAGTAAATCCTTCTGAAGCCCATCTCTTTAAACTGAAGATAGTCTTCAACAAGGTTACAGTTATTATTTGTTAAGGTCGCTCTTGCGCCGAAGGGGAACGACTCGGAAAAACGACGAACGTTTTTGTCGATATCGGAGAAAGAGCCGCCTCCCGTCTTGTACGGGCGCGATGCATCGTGCTTGCATCCTGTACCATCGAGACTAATCAGAACAGAAAACCCGTGCTCCTTGAAAGAATTCACAGCAGTGTCATTCAAAAGCGTTCCGTTGGTCGTAATAGAGTAGGTAAAGTTTCTATTGGGGTATATTCTTTTTGAATAGTCGACCGTTTTCCATATCAGCGGCTCGTTAATCATGGGTTCCCCACCAAAAAAGACGATCGCAAGCGTTTCGTTTTCCGATGAACTTGCGACGAGGTAGTCGACCGCCTTGAAGGCTATCTCGTCTGTCATCAGCAGAGGAGACGTTCCATAATCTCCTTTACCGGCAAAACAGTAACTACAACCAAGGTTGCATGCATGTGAAACGTGGAGTTCGATGGATCTAAGTTTTCGAGGCGTGTCTTTTGTTAAGAAAGTCCGCTCAGACAATCGTTGATACTCATCAATGTCGTCTTCAAGTTCTGCTATGGTCGTTTGGTCGTAGCCTTTCGCAGCAAGTGACTTTGTTAGCAACTTCGAGTTGACCGTTCTTCCCGATGCTTCAAATATGCGAAGCGCATCTTCTGATGCTTGGTCAACCTGAAAGCAATTGCGAGTGACCTCATCGAAGCAGTAACGACGATCACTTACTGAGAAAAAATGCATACGTTCCTCAATTTCATGCTGGACTGGCACTAACCTTGTTTATTGTTGCGCAGCTATAAAAAACCACCAGCGGGGATTCGGTGTGCGGCCCAATCGGACTCCCAAAAGGTTCTATTTGAGACTGGCAAGCTTTGTGTTGTTGGCACTTCGACAGCGCTCTTTATTCCAACATGGAGCCTCGCAGTTTGAGTCGACTTGCCTCTGGAAGGTCCGATCTTAACTTGATTTAGGATGAAAACAGATTACAGGCGCGCTCCTCTAGAAAGAAAGGAAACCAATCGCCGCCTTTCACCAGGAAAGTTTTTATAGCCCACCTCGAGCAAAATGAAAGATGCGAGAGCGATTGGGGAACAACGCGAATCTCCCCTTTTGGGTGGGAGCGAGCCTTCAGCCACCGGCGAACGACTCGCCCTGGTCAGAATCTGGAAGTGGTGCCGGGCCGCTTGGGCCTCCCCGGTGACTTCGTGGGGCTTACCTGCCTGACGTCGAGGAGTACATCCGCAAGATTCGTTCCCTATGCCGTTTGCTCTCACGCCCGCCTTAGTTCCAAGTCGGGCGAGCCGCCGCGCTCATGCGACCCGTGGCGGCGCCACGTCGACGCCGCGCTCGCTGAGCACATCTTCGGTCGCGGGCGAGCACGAGGTCGCGCCGGCGCATCCGCTGGGACTGCTGCGCGTGCAAAACGGCTACGTGGTGAGCGCCCCGCGCTGGATTCAGCCGAGTGAAGAAGGCGTCGAGATCGGCGCGCTGGCAACGGGGGAGGGCGACATCACCGACGTCGGCGACGACGTCTCGGCCCGCCATGCCCATATCTGGTGCGACGATTCTGGCACATGGTTTGTCGAGGACCTGTCGTCCACGAACGGCACCGTGGTGGTAAACGGGGCCACGAGCGTGTGTATTCAAGTAGAGCCTGGCCGCTCCGCTCAGCTCAACCCCGGCGACGAGCTCAAACTCGGCGAATCCACCACCTACGCCATCCTCCTCGGCGCCCTCTAGCCGGCAGACAGGGACGTTCCTTTTCTGCCGGCACCCCGGGACACTCCTTGGCACGCCGGGGCTGATCGCCTGGGGACGAAGGAATCATTTTGACCCTTGGCGGTCACCCGAGGTAAACCTTTACCGCCCACCTATATTTGCCGAAATATGGCTTGGCGGCGGGGTACAATAAACCCGCATGCGGATTTCCGTTGCGGGCGCTTCCCATCGCCGGGGCGTGCCCGGGAGCATCCGGCATGCGGCCTTTGCGGCGCCCGGTCATGTGCAAGACGGGCAGCTGGGCCTGTGGAGTGCGTGCAGCCCTCCTCGCCTCGGCATGCCTTCTCTCCACGCCATGTACCTGCTGCTCAGCCTGCCTGCCAGATGATGGAAGCAACAGCGAAAATCCCATCACGCCAACATCCCGGCGATCGCCGGGGCCTGTATACCTATATGAGAGGAGAGGGGTATATGGCGCGTAAGTTTAAGTCTATGGACGGCAACGAGGCGGCCGCATATGTTTCGTATGCGTACACCGAGGTAGCGGGAATTTATCCCATTACGCCGTCCAGCCCGATGGCCGACCATGTCGACCAGTGGGCGGCCCAGGGTCGCAAGAACATCTTCGGCACCCCGGTCAAGGTCGTCGAGATGGAGTCCGAGGCAGGTGCAGCCGGTACCGTTCACGGTTCGCTGGGCGCCGGTGCTCTGACCACCACCTACACGGCTTCTCAGGGCCTGCTCCTGATGATCCCGAACATGTACAAGATCGCGGGCGAGCAGCTCCCGGGCGTTTTCCACGTCTCCGCGCGTTGCGTCGCTTCGCACGCCCTGAACATCTTTGGTGATCACTCCGACGTCATGGCCTGTCGCCAGACCGGTTTCGCCATGCTCGCCGAGGGCAACGTCCAGGAGGTCATGGACCTCTCGCCGGTGGCTCACCTTGCCGCCATCGAGGGCAAGACCCCGTTCCTTAACTTCTTCGACGGCTTCCGCACCAGCCACGAGATCCAGAAGGTCGCCATGTGGGACTACAAGGATCTGGCCGAGATGTGCGACATGGACGCCGTCCAGGCTTTCCGCGATCACGCGCTCAACCCTGAGCACCCGCACACCCGCGGCAGCCACGAGAACGGCGACATCTTCTTCCAGAACCGCGAGGCCTGCAACAAGGTCTACGACGAGCTTCCCGCCGTCGTCGAGGGTTACATGAAGAAGATCAACGAGAAGCTCGGCACCGATTACGGCCTGTTCAACTACTACGGCGCTCCCGATGCTGATCGCGTCGTCGTGTGCATGGGCTCCTTCTGCGACGTGCTCGAGGAAGTCATCGACTACCTCAACGCTCACGGCGAGAAGGTCGGCCTGGTCAAGGTCCGTCTGTTCCGTCCGTTCTCCATCAAGCACTTTGTCGACGTTCTCCCCGAGACCGTCCAGAAGATCGCCGTCATGGACCGCACCAAGGAGCCGGGTTCCATCGGCGAGCCGCTCTACCAGGACGTCGTCTCCGCTCTCTACGAGGCCGGCAAGACGGGCATCAAGGTCGTCGGCGGCCGTTATGGCCTGGGCAGCAAGGACACGCCTCCCGCGTCCGCGTTCGCTGTCTTCGAGGAGCTTAAGAAGGACGAGCCCAAGCGCGAGTTCACCATCGGCATCGTCGATGATGTGACCAACCTGAGCCTGCCCGAGGCCGAGGATGCGCCCAACACCGCAGCCCCCGGCACCATCGAGTGCAAGTTCTGGGGTCTGGGTGGCGACGGTACCGTCGGCGCCAACAAGAACTCGATCAAGATCATCGGCGACCACACCGACAAGTACGTCCAGGCCTACTTCCAGTACGACTCCAAGAAGACCGGCGGCGTCACCGTCTCGCACCTGCGCTTTGGTGATTCCCCGATCCGTTCGCCGTACTACGTGACCAAGGCCGACTTTGTCGCTTGCCACAACCCCAGCTACATCGTTAAGGGCTTTAAGATGGTCCGCGACGTCAAGCCGGGCGGCACCTTCCTGGTCAACTGCCAGTGGAGCGACGAGGAGTTCGCCGAGCACATGCCCGCCGTGGCCAAGCGCTACATCGCGAACAACAACGTCAACGTCTACCTGATCGACGCTATCGACCTGGCCGCTAAGGTCGGCATGGGCAAGCGCACCAACACGGTGCTCCAGTCTGCCTTCTTCGCGCTGGCCAAGGTCCTGCCCGCCGAGGACGCCCTGCAGTACATGAAGGACGCGGCTACCAAGTCCTACATGAAGAAGGGCCAGGCTATCGTCGACGCCAACCACAAGGCCATCGATGCCGGCGCTACCGCCTTCCGTAAGTTCGAGGTTCCGGCCGACTGGGCAACCGCCGAGGATGCCGCTCCCGTCGAGCTCTCCGAGGAGACCAAGTCCGCCATCGCCCAGCAGGTCAAGAACCTGCTCGAGCCCATCGATCGCATGGATGGCGACAGCCTGCCCGTTTCCGCCTTCGTCGGTTGCGCCGACGGCCAGTTTGAGCTGGGCGCCTCCGCATACGAGAAGCGCGGCGTCGCCGTGGTCGTTCCCCACTGGGACGAGACCAAGTGCATCCAGTGCAACCAGTGCGCCTATGTGTGCCCGCATGCCACCATCCGTCCGTTCGCGATGACCGAGGACGAGGCTGCCGCCGCGCCCGAGGCTACCCGCACGCTCGACGCTATGGGCCCCAAGGCCAAGGGCATGAAGTTCACCATGGCCGTGTCCCCGCTCGACTGCATGGGCTGCACCAACTGCGTCAAGGTCTGCCCCAAGGGTGCTCTCGAGATGGTTCCCACCGAGCAGGAGATGGACCAGCAGCCCGTTTGGGACTACATGGTCGAGAACGTCTCCGAGAAGAAGGAACTCATCGCGGCCAACGTCAAGGGCAGCCAGTTTAAGCAGCCCTATCTGGAGTTCTCTGGCTCCTGCGCCGGCTGCGCCGAGACCGCCTATGCACGTCTGGTGACCCAGGTCGCCGGCGACCGCATGTTCATCTCCAACGCCACCGGCTGCTCCTCCATTTGGGGCAACCCCGCTGCCACCGCTCCTTACTGCAAGGACAAGGACGGTCACGGCCCGGCGTGGAACAACTCCCTGTTCGAGGACAATGCCGAGCA
>JAEZNV010000173.1 GCA_023441725.1 Actinomycetes bacterium
GTCAATGGGGGTTCGACTCCCTCCATCCCAGCCATTGCATTTGCTACATATGGCCCGTTCGTCTAGCGGTTTAGGACGCCGCCCTCTCAAGGCGGAGATCACCAGTTCGAATCTGGTACGGGCTACCCACAAATGATTGCCCGGGCCTCGCAAGAGACCCGGGTTTTGTGTATCGACCGTATATACGGCGTCTGCCGTGTTTCGCTCAGATCGAGGAGTAGCCATGGATCTGCCCATCAGCTTGCAAGACATCACGTATGCCGAGAACTATCTGGCGCAGGGCGACCTGGCTACGGCGACGCCGCTGTTGGAGCGCCTGGTGGAGCTCGCCGAGGAGTATATCGACGCCGAGTGCAAGACGGAGGAGAAGCGCCAATACTTTAGCTTCGATAGCAAGTTTGAGCGCTTGGCCTATCGCCGCGTGGAGAAGGATCCGCGCGAGCTCGTGCAGGTCGAGGTACCGTTTGACCGCCTGTACTCTGACATGGCGTTTGCCTATATTCGCCAGCAGGATTATGTGAGCGCTCGTAATGCCCTGATGCAGGCTGTGCGTTGGGACCCCATGAACTGCAACTATCGCTTGGACTTGGCCGAGCTGTTCCGCGCGCTCGAGGACAAGCAGGAATGGGCATCGCTCTCGTTCTCGGTGCTGGAGCGTGCGAGCGACGGCAAGTGCGCCGCCCGCGCTTACGCCAACTTGGGCCAGTATTTCCTTGAGCCCGAGACCGAGAACGTCTCGGCTGCTGTGGGATGTGCTCGTCTGGCACTGCGCTTAGCGCCCAACGATGCGCACACGACACGCCTGCTCAACAAGATCCATACCACCTATCCGGATGCCGCCGATGAGAGCGACGACCACGTGATGGGTGAATTGGCTCTGCAAGGCGTGCCGACCTCGCCTTCGGCCGAGATTGCCATCTGCCTGATTATGTGCGCGACCGATGCCGCAAGCGACGGCGACAAGCAGGAGGCGACGCGCCTGACGGTGCGCGCTCGCGACTTGGTGGGCGAGGAGGCCTGCGCGGCGATTATCAAACTGGTGCGCGAGAGCGACGCCGAGCTCAATGCCGAGCGTAAGGCAAAGCGCGACGCCGCGGGCTCAAACGTCGATGGGACCGAGGAGGCCAGCGATGCCCAGTAAGCGCGAGCGCAAGCTCATCTCCAAGAATCGCTCGGCACACCACGAGTACTTTATCGATGAGACCTTTGAGTGCGGCATTGAGCTGAGCGGTACCGAGGTCAAGTCGATTCGCGAGCGCGCGTGCCAGATCACCGACACCTTTGCACTGATTCGTGGCGGCGAGTGCTGGCTCGTGGGCCTGCATATTCACCCTTATAGCCATGGTGGCGTGTGGAACCGCGACCCTGATCGCCGTCGTCGTCTGCTGCTGCATCGCAAGGAGATTGATTTTCTTGACGGTAAGCTGCGTAATCGCGGCTATGCCCTGGTGCCGCTGGAGCTGTACTTTAATACCGACGGCCGCGTAAAGTTGCTGCTAGGCCTAGGCCGCGGCAAGAAGCTTTACGACAAGCGCGAAGACATGGCCAAGCGCGACGTTCAGCGCGAGATTGACCGCGCCCTCAAGGAGCGCAACCGCTAGGCGCTCTGTATAAATTGCGGTGGAATACGGACTGTTTTGCCTGTTTGAGGGGTTATTCAGTCCCTATTTCACCACAACTGCGGGCGTCTCATCTTGCTTACTGTTCTGACACATATGTCTCAAAGGCGGCGTCCGTTATGGGCGCCGCCTTTTTTGTGGGTACATACATCCATGAGGTACCAACCCAGGTTAGGGGAGTGATCGTTATGGACAAAACTGCGTTCTTTACCATGCCGAGCGGTCTGTACGTGGTGAGCGCTGCGGCAGACGGGCTGCGTGCCGGCTGCGTCATCAACACGGCGGTGCAGGTGACGTCCGCGCCGCCGCGAATTTCGGTTGCCGTGAACAAGGACAACGTCACCTCGGGCGTCATCGCATCGGCCAAAGCGTTCGCGCTGACCGTGATCGATCAGACCGCCGACATGCTCTACATCGGTAACTTTGGGTTCCGCACCAGTAGCGATTATGACAAGTTTGCCAAATACGAGACCCGCGAGACGGCTCTGGGCATGCCCTATGTGCCCGAGCACGCGGCGGCCCTGTTTAGCTGCCGTTTGATCGACACTGTGGATGTGGGCACGCATCTACTGTTTATCGGTGAGGTCGAGGATGCCGAGCGCCTGAGCGGCGAGACGCCGCTGACGTACGACTACTATCACAAGGTTTTGAAGGGCAAGACGCCTCCGAAGGCCTCGTCCTATCAAGGCTAGAATTGTTGTAAAAACACTTGCATTATTTTATTGAGAACATATACTAATAAGCGAAGTACATCACCAGTCGCGTTCGAGAGGAGAACATCATGGCTGAGGAGAAGAAGACATATAAGTTCGTGTGCGTCGTTTGCGGTTACGAGGTTGAGGTCGACACGCCCGAGCTGCCCGAGGACTACGTGTGCCCGGTGTGCGGCGTCGGTCCCGATCAGTTTGAGCTCGTCGAGGAGTAGCTCGTAGACACACGACTTACAGCAACATATAGCTCTGTCCAAGGGCCCCGGTCGGTCATCCCGGCCGGGGCCCTTTTCTTCCGTCCCCAAGGGATCACGGCTGCTGTTAGCCGATCCTGTCTGTTGTGAGTCCGGCCAACCGTTTGTCTCAATCTGTAACATCTGGCGGCTCAAAACGGGTGTATCTGTTACAGATTGAGACAAACGGAGCTGTCCCTCGGAATGATCTCGATCTGTAACATCTAGACATCAAAAGCGGGTCTAGATGTTACAGATCGAGACGTTTGCCTGGGTGGGTGTCCCGTCCCATCACATCCCCGTTAGCAGCACGATGTCGAGAGCCGTCACAATGGCACCGATCCCTACGAGCAACGCGTTGAGCGGGCGCGAGTTGGCGTATTTGCCCATGACACGGCGTGAGCTGGTGAGCCGTATGAGCACAAAGACCGTAATCGGCAGTTGAAGCGACAGCAGTGCCTGACTCCAGATGAGACCTTCAAAAGGATTCGGGACGACCAGGCACGCCGCCACTGCACCGACGAAACAGGCTGCCACCCCGATCGAGGAATGTCGGTCGTGGATGTCGTATTCCTCGTCGAACATGCCCGCGGTGATGGTTCCCGCCGCCATGCCCGCTGTCACGCTACTCGAGAGACCCGCGAACAGCAGCGCCACCGCAAAGATGGTCGAGCTCGCCGGGCCCAAGATGGGGGAGAGCGTGGCCGCTGCGACGGCGAGGTCGTCTACGACAGTGCCGTGCGCAAAGAAGGTCGTTGCGGCCAGGATGACCATGGCCGAGTTGATTGCCCAGCCCACGCCCATCGAAAAGAGCGTGTCGAAGAGCTCGTAGCGCAGACGTTCTTCGATAACTTGTTCGCCTTGGCCTTCGAAGTGCATGGATTGGATGACCTCGGAGTGCAGGAAGAGGTTGTGGGGCATAACGACCGCTCCCAGGACACTCACGATAATCGCGGCCGAGCCGGTGGGCATACTGGGCGTGATCCAGCTTGCGGCGGCCTGCGGCCAGTCGACCTTGACCAGCGCAAGCTCGGCCAAAAACGAGAGTCCTACCACGCCCACGAAGGCGATGATCCATCGCTCGGCGCGCTTGTAGGAGCTCGTCATGAGCATCGCCATCGATACTGCCGCCACGATGACGCAGCCCGCGCGCACGGGCAGCCCAAAGAGCATTTGAAGGGCAATCGCGCCACCCAGGACTTCGGCCATGGCGGGGGCGATGGTCGCGAGATAGGCACTGGCGAGCACCGTGCGTCCCACGATGCAGGGGAGAAAGCGGGTCGTGGCCTCGGCAAGGCAGGCGCCCGTGGCGATGCCCAAGTGCGCCGCGTTGTGCTGCAAGACGATCAGCATAATCGTGGACAGCGTGACCACCCACAGCAGTGCGTAGCCAAACTGCGAGCCCGCGGCCATGTTGGAGGCCCAGTTGCCCGGATCGATAAAGCCGACGGTCACGAGCAGCCCGGGGCCGATATGCCATGCGACGTCTGGGCCTCCGTGACCACCGGTGCGCCGGGAGCCAAAGTGTTGTTTGAGATGGTTGAGCATGGTGCGCTCCTGCGTGCCGTTTGTTTGACGCCGCAAAGGATACCCGTTTTAGGCTTAAAAGTTAACCAAGACTAACAAGATTGTTGTATTTGAATAGGATGGTGAAAGGGAGTTGCCGAAATGTCTTGATCTGTAACAACTAGGGATGGAAATTGGGTCTAGGTGTTACAGATCAAGACAGGAAGAAATGGTCCTATGGAAAATCTCGATCTGTAACAGCTGACCGCTAAAACCGGCCCTTCGTGTTACAGATTGAGACATTCGGAACCGCCTCTCAAAAACATCTCAATCTGTAACAGTTGGTCATCGAAATTGGGTCTTCCTGTTACAGATTGAGATGTTTGAAGCGGTGGCTTACGGGCCGAACCTGGGGCCCTTGTTGTCGCTCTTGAGATCGGCGGTGTCCACTCGTAGGGCGCGCGTTACGCGATTGTTTCGAAACGGGCGGGAAACACAACGGGCCGGCGATGCTCCTAGTATGCCTATTCAACTGACTGACTAAATATCTAGGGGAGGATCGCGATGCAGGCAGATTCCGCTCAGCAGCAGGGCCTTTATCGCCCCGAATTCGACCACGATGCATGTGGCATCGGCGCGCTTGCCGATATCAACGGTGAGCGCCATC
>JAEZNV010000179.1 GCA_023441725.1 Actinomycetes bacterium
AGCGTGCGCTCGCCGGTGCCGTCGCCGTGGACGATCATGCCGGCGGGCTTGTCGATGGCCATGAGCCAGGCGTCGCAGTAGAGGACTTGAGGTTCTTCGTTCACGTGTAAGCCTTTCGGTTAGCTGATTCCCACAAACATGCAGCCCGAGGTCGCCCCGCGTAGGCGGGCGGCGGGCTTGCGGCCGGCTTGCGCGGCCTCGACGGCGCGACGAACGCGGGCGACGGCGCGGCCCACCTCATCCGTCTCGAGCAACGTTCCGTCAACCATGAGACGACGCACACCGGCATCGAGCAGCTGAGGAACCTGCGGCGTGAGGTCGATGGGGTAGGCATCGTACAGGCGAGAGCGGCCGTGGATGTCGGTGCGGACGGGCATGACCTTTCCGTCGATATTCTTGAGCGAGAGCTTGCGGGCACGCAGGCGGCAGTTGGCGCAATCGTGGATGCAGCCGTTGGCAACCTGCAGAATGCAGTGCTCGCTTGTCATGACGCGCGGGCGGCCAAAGACGGTGATGCCCAGAGCCGCGGGCGCGGCGGCGCCGAGCGAGACAATCTCGTCGAGCGTGATTTCGGGCGAGAGCCAAAACGCACCGGCTCCGCGCTCGGCAAGCGCCTCCATGCAGGGCGTGTTGTGCACCGGCAGGCAAGAGCGAATCTCGGCCGTGGCGCCGGCATGCGCGGCTACGGCGAGCTCAGAGATATTGCCGACGGCGACGGTGATTCCAGCATTGATCCAGGGATCGACGCGCTCGTGGTCGACGGCGCGGCAGACCTCGTCGAGTACAGGCACGATACCCTGCTCAAATGCATCGGCGGGGGAGAGCTCGGCCGTATCGAGCGCGTCGGTGGTCATGTAGATGCGCGTGGCGCCCTCGGCACGAACTGCCTCGGCGGCTTCGAGCGTGGTGACGGTGGCGCAGATCTGCGGCTCGTCGCGGTAATGCTCGGGCATGGCGCGGGAATCACTGGTTACAATCGCCGGCAACTCGAGCGTTTTCGCGCGCTCCTCGTACGGCGCCAGAATGGCCTCCTCTAAGGCTTTACAAGCGGCGGCGCGCACCTTGTGCACGGCGGAGAAGCCCATACCGCAGTCGGCGTCGAGCGAAACGTCAAAGCTCGCTGCCTCAAAGGGCGAGGAGCCCATGCGGCCCACATGCTCCACCAGATCGGACGCCTCGACCGCACGGGTCTTGGCGGCCTCGACGGTAAAGCCGGTGGCGGTGGCGGTGAGCGCGGGGTCGTCGCAGCAGGTGAGCGTAACGGTAAACGGCTCGCCCAGGCGCGCCACGACGGACACATCAACAGCTCGGCGGCGCAGTACATCGCGCTTGAGCGCGGCACCGGCGGCGTCGATGGCACGCTGACTGCGAATCACGCGGACGCGGCAGCCCTCGGGCATGCTGCGGGGCACGCGGCACTCAATGATGTCACCGGCGGCGGCATCATCGGCGGCAATGGTGGTCAGGAACTGGTCAAACTCGTTATCGTGGCGAAGTTCCAACAAGTCGCCCTTGCCCACGGGTTCAAACAGCTCAATGCGGGCGATGGCGGCGCGGCGACGGCGGTCGTCGGGCTTGAGGCCACGCACATCGCGGTTGGCCGGGCGGCTGCCCAGCACCGTGCCCACGATCTGGCCGCGGTTGTTGGAGCGCTCGTAGCTCATCATCTCGTCGCCCGAGGTGCCGTCCTGATAGGCGTGCGTAAAGTCGCGGTTGAAGCAGCGCTTGAGCTGGCGCTGGCGGGCGGCTTCCTCGTCCTTGGCAACGGTGGCTCCGGATAGCATGTCGTCAATTTCGCGACGATACACATCAACGATGGAGTACACGTAATCGGGCGCCTTCATGCGGCCCTCGAGCTTGAGCGACGCGGCGCCGGCGTCATACAGACGGCGAACAAGCTGCGAAGTGTTGGTGTCGCGCGGGCATAGCGCACGCTCGCGGCCGGCGGGGGAGAGCGCGCGGCCGTTCTCGTCGATCAGCTCGTAAGGCAGGCGACAGGGCTGAGCGCACATGCCGCGGTTGGCCGAGCGGCCCGCCATGGCAAAGCTCGACAGCAGGCACAGACCCGAGTAGCAAAAGCAGATGGCGCCGTGGCTAAAGACCTCAAGGTCCACATCGGGCGCGGCATCGTGAATGGCGGCAATCTCGTCGATGGAAAGCTCGCGCGAGAGGGTTACGCGGTCGGCGCCCTGCTCGCGGCACCAGATAGTCCCGCGGTCGTCATGGATGTTCGCCTGGGTCGAGATATGTGTCTCGATGCCGGGCATCGTACGCTTGACCTCAAAGAACAGGCCCCAGTCTTGGATGATGAAGGCGTCGGCGCCCAGCGTGGAGCAACGATGGATGAGTTGCAGCGCATCGCCCATCTCGGACTGCTTGATGACGATGTTGACCGTGACGTAGACGCGCGACCCGGCCAGGTGTGCAGCACGGCAGGCCTGCTCAAAGGCCTCGTCGGTAAAGTTGGTGGCCTTGCGGCGGGCGTTGAAGCTGCCCATGCCGCAGTAGATGGCGTCTGCCCCGGCAGCGAGTGCGGCGGCAAAGGGCTCCGGGCCTCCGGCGGGGGCCAAGAGCTCGGGCCTGCGGTTGGTGGTTCGACTGGCGGTTGCGGTCATATCCTGCCTTTCAAAATGCTCAGATACTCAAAAGTATAGTGGTGCTGTTGCGGCGGACGAGCCCTGTGGCCCAAGCAGGATAAAGTCTTCAGCAGCCCTTGCAGCAAAAATGATCCGTTTCCCTCCGTCCCCTATGGATCGCCTGATCCGATGGGGACGGAGGGAAACGGATTATTTTGAGCTTCACCGTCCGGTCGTGCCGTTCAGCGGCTGACAGGCGCCGTTGAGCGATAAAATATTCTCGCAGCGTGATAATAATCTTGCATCGCGCGGAAACCTTGAGTACTATCCCAAATCAAGCGCGGTGTTCAGACCGAACTGTGCCTCCCGGTGTGAACACCGCGCTCACGCTCTCTCAACTGATCGTAAGGAGATAAACATGAGCAAGACCGTCGTGTCTTCCGATAACGCACCTGCAGCCATCGGCCCGTATTCCCCCGGCATCCAGACCGGCAACATGGTGTTCCTGTCCGGCCAGCTGGGCATCGACCCCGCAACCGGCAAGATGCCCGAGGGCGTCGAGGCCCAGGCTAAGCAGTCCCTTGCTAACGTCGAGGCTCTGCTGACCGCTGCCGGCGCCACCTTTGCCGATGTCGTCAAGACCACGGTCTACCTGGCCGACATTGCCGACTTCGCTGCCGTGAACGAGATCTACGCTTCCAAGTTCGAGGCTCCGTTCCCCGCGCGCAGCGCTTTCCAGGTTGCCGCCCTTCCGGCCGGCGGTCTGGTCGAGATCGAGGTCGTCGCCGCTCTCTAAGGCGTTGGCAACAACTAAACATGACATGCAAAAAGACCCTGCAGCGCGTGTGAACTGCAGGGTCTTTTGTCAAGCGATGCGACAAAAATGATCCGTTTTCCTCCGTCCCCAAGGAGTCAGCGGGTTAGCCTTCCTTGCGGACTTTTTGCAGGTAGCGGTAGACGCTGGGCTCCGAGATGCCCAGTGCGGTGGCGGCGCAGGCTACGGCGCCCTTGAGCATGAACACTCCGTTGCCGTTGAGGTGGCGAATGACGTCCACGCGGTCGCTTTGACCAAGCGACGCCACATCCAGCCCGCGCGCGCTCAGCAACTCGGTAATGCTGCGGTCGATGAGCTCCTGTGTAGACTCCGAAAGACTCTCGACTTCGATAGACGCAGGCTCCGCCTGCCTAGGCACAGCGTCGAAGCAAGCCATGAGCTGCTGTGCCATGGCGTCGATGGAGCGCACGGTCGAGAGGTCGGTGTTGACGCAGAGCATGCCGACGATCTCGTCATTCTCGCGGATAAAGTACGTCGCTGACTCCAATGTCTTGCCACCGGCACCGCGGCCCTCGTAGCCCGTAATAAACGGCAGGTCGCGATACTTGGCGTCGTGCATGATCTTGAGCGCCAGATCGGTGGCGGGACCGCCGACCTTGCGGCCGCTCACGATGCCGTTGCGAATATCGACGATGGCGTGGTCGGGATCCGAGAAATCGTGCAGCACGATTTCGCTGTTTTTGCCGAGTATCTGCT
>JAEZNV010000187.1 GCA_023441725.1 Actinomycetes bacterium
GTCCGTCAGCTCGTTGAGTTCTCGGAGAACGATCTGCTTAACATCCGTAACTTCGGTGTTAAGTCGATCGAGGAAGTGAAGGACAAGCTTGAGTCCATGGGCCTGAGCCTGAAGGCTTAATGCTTCGCATATTTGAGGAGAAACTAGACCATGCGTCACAACGTTAAGAAGGGCCTGAAGCTCGGCACCGATGCGAGCCACACCAAGGCCATGAAGAAGAGCCTGGCCAAGGCCCTCTTCGAGAACGACCGCATCAAGACCACCGAGACCCGCGCTAAGGCGCTGCGTTCGGTCGTCGATCCGATCATCACCTGGGCCAAGAAGGGCGACCTGCACTCTCGTCGTCTGGCCATCGCCAAGCTCGGAGATAAGCAGCTCGTTGCCGAGATCTTCGACAAGGCTGCCCAGGGCATGTGGCAGGACCGCAACGGCGGTTACACCCGCATCATGAAGCTCGGTAACCGTAAGGGCGACAACGCTCCCATCGTTATCATGGAGCTCGTCACCGAGCCTTGCACGCCTAAGGCCAAGAAGGCTGCTCCGGCCCCCAAGAAGGCCGCTGCTCCCAAGAAGGTTGAGGCCGTCGAGGAGGCTCCTGCTGAGGAGACCGCTGAGTAGACAATCCGTCTGCATAGGCTATATTCGAGGGGTACGTTCGCGTACCCCTCTTTTTTTGTCGCGATACTGTTGATTGTTTGTTGGGAGCGCCCATGACCGCGCCGTCTGATTTCAATTCGATTCCAGAGCTCGATGCCACGCTCGTATTCCGTGTTGCCTATGACGGCTCCTCGTATAGCGGATTTGCCGAGCAGCCGGGCCAGACGACCGTTGCGGGCGAGTTGCGCCGCGCTATCGAGACGCTGCTGCGCCGTCCGATTGACCTGACGTGCGCGGGGCGTACCGATGCCGGCGTGCATGCGGTGGCCCAGTACATTAGTGTGCCCGTAACGGACGCTGAGCTGGCTTTGACGCGCCGTAGGTGGCTGAGGGCTATGGATGCCCTCCTGCCTAAAGATATCGCCATAAACGAGGTCTACAAGGCTTGTAAGGGCTTTTCTGCGCGCTTTGATGCGCGGTCGCGTACGTATACGTACCGCATTGCCGATCGCGATGCACGCCCCGTGCTCTCGCGCGGTGCGGTGTGGTGGCATCGCTACCCCTTGGATGTCGATGCCATGGCTGCAGCGTGCCCTGCGCTCTTGGGCGAGCAGGACTTTAAGAGCTTTTGTAAGGTCGCCTCTGCCGTGGGCAAGCCCACGCACCGCTGCGTGATGCGTGCCGAGTTTGGCCACGAGGTCGCTTTTAGCGAGGATATCCTGACGTTTACCATCGAGGGCAACGCATTTTTACATTCGATGGTGCGCACTATTGTGGGCACGCTCGTGGAGATCGGCATGCATCGCCGCGATCCCGAGTGGATGCGCGAGGTCATTGATGCCTGCGACCGTACCGCTGCGGGTCCCACGGCGCCTGCCTGCGGCCTTACGTTTATGGGTGTGGATTACGGCCCCGACGAGCTTGTCGTGCTCGACTAGGGGAGTGCTCGGCGCGTCCGTGCCTGGCACATACTATGTGTGAGCTGCGCGTGTGCAACATCTGTTCTTGGCGTGCAACATGTTAGGCGGCTCGTTGCTTTTATAGCCCGGGTGTACCATGAACGACGGTTTGATTTGGCGCTGTCGAGAGGACGGAAAACTTGGTTCGACGTGGTTCGCATCCGCGACTTTCGGTGATCCTTATTGTTGAGGGTTCGCCCAGCTACGCGATGCGCGCACTCGAGAGCGTCCAGAACCAAGACCTCTATGACCTGCAAATTGTCGTGGTTTGTCGCGACGTTGCGCCGGGCGTGCACCATTCGCTCGAAGTTGCCGCAGACAGGGATATTCACATCGATTTGATTGACGTCGAGGATTCGGCGCACGGAGCATGTCTCAAGGCTGGTTTTGCCGCCTCGCGTGGATTGCAGATTGTTGCCATGAACGCCGACGAGTGGTTTGCCCCACAGTCTCTTTCCAAGATGGTCGATGTTGCGTGCGATGCTGCGGCAGACATGGTGATTCCCACGGCATCGCTCGACCGCTACGATGCTCATCGTGAGCGCCATTCGCGCGTACTGGATGCAACCTCTCTTGTAATCGATGACCGTGCTTCTTTGGCGGCTGGTCTGTCTCAGATGATTTCCGGCGGCTTGATTGCCCAGACTTCCGGTGTGATGTACAGCCGCTCGTTGTTCGAGACGTGTTTGTTGCGCGACCGTGCGCTTCGCTCGATTGGGTTTATGACATGTGCCCTTTCGCGGGCGCAACGCATATCCGGGTGCGGTGGCGCCCGTTTCCATGCGGTGGCGCCACAGCTTACAGATGCTTTTGACCCCACATTGTTTGCCAAGCTTACCGATGACGCCCGGGCGCTCGACGAGCTTACTGATTCGCTTGTAGAGGCGGGCGGTGACACGCAGCTAAAGGTTGCGAGCCATATGTTTTACTTCGCCGGGCTGGTCGCCTGCATCGAAAATTTGTGCTTGAGCCCGCATGGGGTTTCTTCAATTGAGCGTTCCGCTCGTATGCGTGATATGCTCGATGCATCTCGAACTCGTCAGATGGCCGCGGCACTCAAGGATAACCATCGTGGACTCGGCCTGTTGTTTGGACCGATTGCCAGTGCCAAGCCTGCGCGTTGCGTGATGTATACGCACCTGGCCGCTTTTTTTAACCGGACGGGCGTCAAAACTGCTTAAGACGGCTATGTTCGAAACAATCTTGCATGGAATTGTTTCGAAATGCGTTCTTATTCACAAATACCCTTAAATAGCGCTAAACTATACAATCACTGATTGATTGTCTCCGCCATCTATGGAGTGAGGTTTTGTATGGCTAAAAAACGCAATGGGCGCCAGGATGCCATTAGAGATATCGTGCGCAACAAGGATGTTCGCACGCAGCGCGTGCTGGTAGACGAGCTCCGTGCCATGGGTTTCGATTGCACGCAGGCGACCGTTTCGCGCGACATTGCCGATATGGGGCTGCGCAAGCTTCCCGAGGGTATTTATGTCCTGGCTGAGGATTTGCATCTGCAGCGTATGGTTTCCGAATTGGTAACGGGCGTTCTGCGCACCGACAACCTGGTTATGATCAAGGCTCAGCCTGGCACCGCTTCGGGCATTGCCGCTGCGGTCGATGCCGCCGAGCTGCCCGACGTGCTCGGTTCGCTCGCCGGTAACGACACCATCTTGGTTATCGCCCAGACCGCCGAGGATGGCGAGCGCCTGGAGGCGCTGATTAATAAGCTGAGCAACTCTCGCAAGTAGGCGAGAACCGCGTCGTGCAGGCGGCTACAGAGCCTTGTAAGGGGGCGTCGACGATGGTCGGCGCCCTTTTTTATTGCCGTATCGTGTTGAGGCGCGTGCGAGGTTTCTCGTGACAAAAAGGCGCCCGAGCAGCTTTGTATCTGCT
>JAEZNV010000010.1 GCA_023441725.1 Actinomycetes bacterium
TCGAGTGGGCTGCCGAGCACGTCGTGGGCGTCGCCAAGATGGAGGGCGTCTCCGAGGACATCGTTGCCGACCTGCGCGCCAACTTTGAGGGCGAGTGCTCCGAGGTCGGTATGTACCTGGCCATGGCTCGCGTCGCCCATCGCGAGGGCTACCCCGAGATCGGCCTGTACTGGGAGAAGGCTGCCCACGAGGAGGCCGAGCATGCCGCCAAGTTCGCCGAGCTCCTGGGCGAGGTCGTGACCGACTCCACCAAGAAGAACCTCGAGATGCGCGTTGAGGCCGAGAACGGTGCCACCGCCGGCAAGACTGATCTTGCCAAACGCGCCAAGGCCGCTGGCCTCGATGCCATCCACGATACCGTGCATGAGATGGCTCGCGACGAGGCTCGCCACGGCAAGGCTTTCGCCGGCCTGCTCAAGCGCTACTTTGGCTAAGCCAGCCGCCTGAGAGACAATCTCTAGCTCGATAAGGCCCGGACCGCATGGTTCGGGCCTTTTTGTGTCTCGAGGACTCGTTAACGCCCTGAAATAGGACCGCCTTAGGCATCGGCTTCTCGTCAAAAACTAAGTGAGTAGACTTTTTGGAACTTGCCGAGCACACCATCCATATTGCTTTATAAAGCCGCAGGTAAATGACTTGTTGCAAAACGGCCTGGTCACCAAAGTTCCAAAAGTCTACTCACTTAGAACCGCAGCCGTCCACGATCGAGCAGTTTTGCGTCTAACGGGCATCTTTCCGTCGATTACTCCCAATTTTGTCCAGTCAACGAATAGTTCAGACCGGAGAAATGTCTCAGCCCTTAGCTCATCTGAGCTTTTATCACGATATTCAGCATCGAGCATCCTGCATACGGCCTTAACGACGGCGCGGAATCTATCCTCATCGGATATCTGTCTGTGTGTCAGGAGAAGTACATCGTAGCCCATGGCCTGAAGGGCTGTCATGCGGTCGGCGTCACGCAAGCCATCCCCTGCGCGTCCGTGCGAGGCCTTTCCCTGACATTCAATGGCCACCTGTCGCCTGCCGTCCGGCGAAGAAAGAAGTAGGTCGATATATACACGGGACTTTCCCACAATCGCTCGAGCACTTGTGCTTAGCGTCACTTCGACATTGAGCTCTATGCCGCAAAACCCCTCGCCTCCCAGGGCTCGCGGCAGTCCAAGCAACAAATACGCCTCGACCTCAAAAGGCGACGCGGCACCCAATGGAACAAGTTGCGATACCGCCATAAATCTATTGCCGTAACGCATCCCGCAAACATCTGAACAAAAACGGTCAAGGTCTCTACCCAAAACCAAAGCGTCTCGGCGCCATAAATTTGAAGCGATGCCGTCCTCGGACGGGCAGCGCACCCAACCGAACGTTGTCGAAATCGCACCCGAATCAATTGCACGCGTAAGCTCCGCCTCAAGTGCCGCCGGCAGAGCGCACACCGCAAACAAGCCACACATCTCCGCCAATACCAAAAGAAGCTGAAGGTCCGTCAGATGCCGCGACATGATGAATGCCGTCAGTAGAGGAGACGTAATCAAAAATCCATGCTCCGTTTCCAGCACGGATTCCCTGGGGAGCTCACCAAGGAACAGCCGCTGCCTAATGCTGGCAGGGCAAGTCCGTTTGTTTCTCGTACGAACCAATGTATACAGCGGAAAACCGAGCGCAACCGCAGCCGTCGGGTTACGGGCGAGGTCATATCGCTGCCGGTCTTCTTCCGGCCGTGGAAGTGGCGGACACAAAGCGCGAACCTGAGGGGGCAAACGCCAGTACCTAAAAGCCGATATGTCACAAAGTAGATCTTTCATAGGCACAGGAAAACACGAATTTCAACCCAGCCTGTCTCGCATTGGGGCGAACGCACCAAAAATGGCACCGAACGGACTGTTAAGTTTTCAACAGCCCTCCCCAACTGGCCAAAAGCTTGCCAAAAGCTGGACGAAGCCCTGTTGAAAACCCCATTTTTTCGCATGCAGAAGCTTTGCGCGGCAAGTGAGTAGACTTTTTTGAACATCCCGAGCAGGCCGGTCATCCTGCTTTTCAAAACCACAGGTAGATAGCTTGTTACAAAACTGCCTGGTCGCCAAAGTTCCAAAAGTCTACTCACTTAGGTTGCAGAGTGCTCCCATTAGCTGCAATTCCAAGGTATTTAGCACTTTTGGACTCAAATCGTCATACTGAACAAGAATTTGAGTTGAGTTTTCAGGGACAGATGCGCCATCGGCACACCAATAACAGTCACTGATATCGACAAAAGGGATACTCGAGCGCGTGAGGGCCCGCGCGAAAGAGCTTTCGCCCGCTTCGCACTCCGCAACCACGGTGCAGTAAAGGCCCGCGTCTGCATGTTCGATCGAGACCTCCCCCGCCGGAAACGCTTTCCGTACAAGCGACGCCAGGCCATCGCGCGCCTCGCGAGCGCGCACGCGCACACGGTTCACATGCCGCTCGTAATCACCCGATTCCAGCAAGCGAGCCAAAGCAACCTGGTCAACAGAGCTCACCGACGAGGCGTAAAAACCAAGGTTGCGCCTAAACCGTTCCATCAGCTCATCGGGCAGCACCATGTACGCTAGACGCAACGCCGATGACAGGCTCTTCGAAAACGTGTTGGTGTAGATGACCGATTGTGCGGCATCGATCGAAGCAAGCGCGGGAATCGGCTTGCCGGCCAGACGAAACTCGCAATCAAAGTCATCTTCGATGAGATACCGACCCGGTCGCTCGGCGGCCCAGCTCAGCAGCGCATAGCGACGCGCAATGCTCGTCACAAGGCCGGTCGGATACTGATGGGACGGCATCAGGTGAAGGACATCGGTCCCGGTTTTCTGCAGAGCGCTCAAGTCCACGCCCTCATCATCCAATGGGATATGTCGAACTTTGCAGCCCATAGCCTGATAGATGCGCGTCAGACGCAAATATCCCGGGTCCTCAACGGCATACACCTTGTCGGCTCCAAGCAACTGAACCAACATGGTATCGAGCAGCTGGGCGCCCGCACCGATAACAATGTTATTAGGATCGACATTCATGCCCCTCGTCCCACGCAGATGGTGAGCGATTGCGCGTCTTAGCCGAGCGGTGCCCTGTGCCGGTGCGGGCGAAAAGATTTCGCGTTCGTCTTCGGACGTCAGCGTCGCCCGTAGCGCGCTTTGCCAAAGCCGCGCCGCCTCCAAAGCGGAAGGAGAAAGTGCATCGAATCGCTCGACCTGTCCGTTGACATCATGCGCGCTGGGGCCCACAGAGACGGCATCTCGCTCGACACCTTCCGCAGCCAAAGGCAAAACCGGTGCATCCGGAAGCTCGCAAGCGTAGTAACCGCGACGCGGCATTGAGCAAATATAGCCCTCGGCAAGCAACTGGCTATACGCATTCTCGATTGTAATGACACTAATTCCCAGATGACTGGCAAAGGCGCGCTTGGACGGCAGATGCTCTCCCGCCGCAATGCGGCCAGCAACGATATCATCTCGAATTTGCTGGTAAACATACTCATAGAGCGATGCCTCACCGCGTTTTTCCAAATTGTAGTCAAGCATGAGCATATCACCTGACCTTATTAAGTCATCCAATCTGGTATTAGTCTGACCTTTTTATTATCTCGAAAACTGAGTATTTCGCCATACCCAGCTCCCCGATAGGATGTTCCGTCAAGCAATGCACATGCCAACCAAGGGAGCAACCATGGCAGAACAGACCAGCAAGGCCGATCGCGTCAAACTCAATCGCGAGCTCGCGCAGATGCTCAAGGGCGGCGTCATCATGGACGTCACCACGCCCGAGCAGGCACGCATCGCCGAAGAGGCAGGTGCCTGCGCCGTCATGGCACTCGAGCGCATCCCGGCCGACATCCGCGCCGCCGGCGGCGTGTCGCGCATGAGCGACCCCAAGATGATTAAGGGCATCCAAGAGGCCGTCTCCATCCCCGTCATGGCCAAGTGCCGCATCGGCCACATTGTCGAGGCGCAGGTCCTGCAGGCCATCGAGATCGATTACATCGACGAGTCCGAGGTTCTCTCCCCCGCCGATGACGTCTATCACATCGATAAGACCCAGTTTGACGTCCCGTTTGTCTGCGGTGCCCGCGACCTGGGCGAGGCGCTGCGCCGTGTTGCCGAGGGCGCCACGATGATTCGCACCAAGGGCGAGCCGGGCACAGGCGACGTCGTTCAGGCCGTGCGCCATATGCGCAAGATCCAAATGCAGATCCGTGACGTTGTCGCTCTGCGCGATGACGAGCTCTTTGAGGCAGCCAAGCAACTGCAGGTTCCGGTCGAGCTGGTCCGCGAGGTCCATGCCACGGGCAAGCTTCCCGTCGTGAACTTTGCCGCCGGCGGCGTAGCGACCCCCGCCGACGCCGCGCTGATGATGCAGCTGGGCGCCGAGGGCGTCTTTGTCGGCTCGGGCATCTTTAAGAGCGGCGACCCCGCCAAGCGCGCCGCCGCCATCGTCAAGGCCGTGGCAAACTTCACCGATGCCAAGCTCATCGCCGAGCTTTCGGAGGACCTGGGCGAGGCTATGGTGGGCATCAACGCCGACGAAATCGAGATTATCATGGAGGAGCGCGGGCGCTAGTCCAGCAGAAAGGATCGCACATGAGCGATTATGCAGGCCAAACGGTCGCCGTCCTGGCGGTCCAAGGCGCTTTTGCCGAGCACGAGGCAAGACTATCCGAGCTTGGCGCACACTGCATTGAGCTGAGGCAAGCGACCGACTTGCGGCAGAACTTTGATCGCCTGGTCCTCCCTGGCGGCGAGTCCACCGTTCAGGGCAAGCTGCTTGATGAGTTGGGCATGCTCGAGGGGCTTCGCACCCGTATTGCTGAGGGCATGCCCGTCCTGGGCACCTGCGCCGGCCTGATTCTGCTGGCGCGCGACCTTGCCGCCCACGACGATAAGGGGACGCCGCGCCTGGCAACCATGGATGTGCTCGTTGAGCGCAATGCCTATGGCAGACAGCTCGGCAGCTTTCGAACCAAGGGGCGGGTAGACGGTATCGACGGTGAAGTGCCATTAACATTTATCCGTGCACCCCGCATTGTCGAGGTGCATGGCAATGCCAAGGCCCTGGCCGAAGTCGATGGCCGCATCGTCGCCGCCCGTCAAGACAATCAGCTCGGTGTCACCTTCCACCCCGAGCTCGACGACGACACCCGCCTTCACGAACTGTTCCTGCAAATGTAGGTAGAACAGAAATGAGAGTGGATAATCTCCCACTTTGAGCTCGAATGCAGACTCAAACCGGAAGATTATCCACTCTCATGTTATGTAGTCGATGGGGACGTTCCCAACGACTGCTCCGGCAACGCCGATGTTTTGGTACCGACAGACACTATGACCCAATCCGAGGGCACTAAAAAGACAGGAGCCCCCGCTCGTGACCGCGGGTCGGGGCTGCGACAATGATGTTGAAGTGCCATAGGCGCAGCCGCGCCGCAACGAGGTTGGGAGGCTCCCATGCCAAAGTATTCTACCGCGTTCGGGAT
>JAEZNV010000024.1 GCA_023441725.1 Actinomycetes bacterium
GCCCGAGCCTGAGCCGAAGCCGGAGCCCGAGCCTGAGCCTGAGCCTGAGCCTGAGCCCGAGCCCGAATCCGAGCCGGCGCCTGAGGACGAGGACGCCCTGGCCGACGCGCCCATCGCCCAGTCCCGCCCGGATCGCACTGGCGTGCTCAACCCGATCGACTTTAAGGTCGCCGAGGGTTACGAGTCCCTGTTCTCCCAGGATACGGTCGAGCGCCATGGCTCCCATGCGAACGACGCCAAGGCGCCTGCGCATGCCGTCCACGCTCCCAAGCCCGAGCCTGCTCCCGAGCCCAAGCCCGAGCCCAAGCCCGAGCCCACACCTGCGCCCGCGCCTGAGCCCAAGCCCGCTCCCAAGCCCGAGCCGGCCCCCGCGCCCGCAGCTCCCGAGCGCCACCTGCGCTTCTACCTCACGCGCATTGCCACCGGCGAGCGCTTTGAGGTCCGCGGTCGTCGCTTTGTGGTTGGCAAGTCCAAGCACAGCTCGTTTATGGTCAAGGGCTCCACGACGGTTTCGCGCAGCCACGCGATCTTCGTTACCGACGGTGCTACCTGCACCATCGAGGACGACAACTCGCGCAACGGCACCTTCGTCAACAACGAGCGCATCGATCCGGGCTTCCCGGTTGCACTCGTCGACGGCGACACCGTGCGCATGAGTGACGAGAACTTTGCATTCGAGGTCCAGCCCGCCTAAGGGCGTGCGACCCACGTTGAGATATTCGAGAAAGGAGCGCAGATGCTTTTCGAAGGGGCCGGTTACTCCAATGTCGGCCGAACGCGCGAATCCAACCAGGATAGCTACCTGATCAAGGTCGCCTCCACCCCCGTGGGCGATGTCGCCCTGGTCGCCGTCGCCGATGGTATGGGTGGCCTTGAGTGCGGCGAGCTCGCCTCTGCCGCGGTCATCAACATGCTGTCCGATTGGTTCGACAACAAGCTGCCCGTGGCCCTGGAGGCCATGGAGAGCTCCGTCGGCGGTTTCGAGAACTTCGTCGACGGTCAGTGGGGCGGCCTGGTTCAGGACATGAACATGGCGCTGATCCGCTACGGCATGGCCGAGCATATGAACCTGGGCACCACGCTTACCGCCATGCTCGCCATCGGCGGCCGCTATTCCATCGTGCACGTGGGCGACACGCGCGCCTACGAGCTCACCGAGTCGGCAACCAATCAGCTCACGGTCGATCAGACCTTCGTGCGCCGCGAGGTCGAGGCCGGCCGCATCACCCCCGAGGAGGCCCTCACGCACCCGCGCCGCAACGTGCTGCTGCAGTGTCTGGGTTCCACCAAGGAGGTCGTGCCCGATCTGATTCACGGCAACCTCGATCGCGATGCTATCTACCTGCTGTGCTCCGACGGCTTCCGCCATGTGCTCACCGACACCGAGCTTCGTCGTCGCCTGGGTCCCGACGCCCTGGACGCCAACGCCTGGGACGCCGAGCGTCGTCGCGGCGCCTATGCCGCCTGCACTGCCGCCGACCTGGACCGCGAGGAGCGTGAGGGCTTTGAGCCCGGTTGCGTCACGCAGCGCATCGCCGAGACGGCCCGGCTCGTCATGGATCGCAAAGAGGCCGATAACGTTACCGCGCTGGTGCTGCGCGTCCAGCCTCAGGGAGGTCGATAGCCCATGCCGTCTACCAGAAGCAGGCGAGAGGTCGACGCGCGCCGTAAGCGCGTGGGCGACGTCATCAAGGGCCGCTATAAGATTCTGTCGGTGATCGGCAAGGGCGGCATGAGCCGTGTCTACCTGGCCGCCGACCTGCAGCTCACCAACAAGCAGTGGGCTGTCAAAGAGGTCGACCGCAACGCGACCGACCCTACCGGCCGCCCCATCGAGCAGTCGCTGGCAAGCGAGGCCGAGCTGCTGTCCAAGCTCGATCACCCCAATATCGTCGACATCGTCGATATCGAGAAGACCGAGGACTTCATCTACGTCATCATGGACCACGTCGAGGGTACGTCCCTGGCCGACGTGGTGCGTCGCGAGGGCCCGCAGTCCGAGGAGGACGTGCAAAAGTGGATGCTGCAGGTGTGCGACGCCCTGGGCTACCTGCACCGTCAGGACCCGCCCATCGTCTACCGCGACATGAAGCCCTCCAACATCATGCTGCACCCCGATGGCTACATTAAGTTGATCGACCTGGGTGTTGCGCGCGAGTACAAGGACGAGGCCCGCAAGGACACCATCGCCTTTAGTACCACGGGCTACGCCGCGCCCGAGCAGTACGGCAAGGCCCAGACCGACGCCCGTACCGATATCTACGGCATCGGCGCCACCATGTGGCACCTGCTGGTGGGCGAGGCGCCTCCGGTCGAGTTCCCGCTGCCCAACGTTCACACCAAGAACGAGAACGTGGGCGAGGGCTTTGCCGACGTCATCATCCCCAAGTGCTGCGAGCTCGAGCGTGCCCGCCGCTATCAGGACTGCGACGAGCTGGCTGCCGACCTGGAGATCTACAAGGAACTCACCCGCGAGTTCCGCGATAAGCAGGCCCGCAAGGTCAAGACCTTCTTTGGCTGTGTCATCGCGTGCGTGGTGTGCCTGGTCGTGGGCATTGGCAGCATGGCACTGCGCGAGTCCACGATTACCGAGAAGTTCGACTACCAGATGAAGCTCGGCCGCGACCAGACCCAGTCGGCCCCCGAGAAGGCCGAGCAGGCCTACCTCGCCGCCATTGGCTATCGTCCGGGCGACGTCGAGGGCTACGAGGGCCTCATCGATGCCTACAAGGCCGACGGCACCTTCACCACCAAGGAGAAGGCGCAGCTCGACGACGTGTACCAGCAGAACCTGACCGAGCTCGAGAATTCGAGCAGGTTCTCGGAGCTGTCTTACGAGATGGGACGTCTGTACTGGTACTTCTACTCCTATGGAGGCAGCAAGGACGACGAGGACGCCAACCGCACCACGCGCATCAAGGCGTCTGCCGAGTACTTTAAGAACGCCGCGGAGGACCTGTCGTTCGAGAACCGCGACAAGGCCAAGATCTACAACGGCATTGCGCAGTTCACGACCAAGATTGCAATCGCGGTCAAGACCGACGACGATTCCGATTCCATGTACAAGGAGTACTGGGGCAACCTGGAGGACCTGGCCGACGAGATCGCCAGCGAGTCCAACGAGACGGTGCGCCTGGACAGCTACGCGTTGATCTCCAACGCCATGGAGACCTACATGGATAAGTTCAAGGCCGCCGGTATTAAGAAGTCGCAGGCCGAGAAGCTCTACAAGAAGGTCGATTCGGGTCTTAAGGCCGTCTCGCCCAAGGATGACGATGCCGAGCAGCGTCGCGACGAGACCATCCAGCGCCTGGAGAACGAGGTCCAGCGCAAGATCACCACGGTGTATTCCAACGCCGTCGTCGCCGAGGATTAAGGAGGGGCGAACATGGAAAACGTTTACTTTTACGTAGCGATCGCCGCGTTTGTTCTCGCGGCCGTGCTCGCCGTCGCCGCGGTGGTTGTGTTTATGAAGATGGATGTCATCAACGCCATCCGCTTCCTCCAGGGCAAGCGCGTGCCTACGTCTGGCGAGGGCACACGCCGTCGTACGACGCGCGGCTCGCGCGGTGCCGGTGCTAAAAAGTCCGGCAACCCTGCCCGCTCCGTGCTGGGTGGCCCCGAGGGCGACGACCGCGTGACCGACATTGCGCATGAGGGCCCCGAGGGTGACGACAACATGACTACGGTGGTCGCGCCTATCAGCGACGAGCCCGCATCGGCCCATCACGCCAAGGCGCACGCCGCCACGGCGGAGAAGCCCGTCCGCGATGAGAGCGACGACGAAGGCTTTGCCGGCAGCGAGACCCCGACCGAGGTGCTGACCGAGGACGATCTTGACACCGAGCGCCCGACCGGCGTGCTCGTGGAGGACGAGGAAGATTCCGAGCGCCCGACCGGCGTTTTGGTTGAGGACGAAGAGGATTCCGAGCGACCGACCGGCGTCCTTACCGAGGACGAAGAGGATTCCGAGCGTCCGACGGGTGTCCTGGTCGAGGACGACGAAGAGTCCGAGCGCTCTACGGGTCTGCTCGTGGAGGAGGACGAGGAGTCCGAGCGCGAGACGGGCCTGCTCGACGAGACCGACGAGGACTCCGAGCAGGAGACCGGTCTGCTCGACGAGGGCGCCGAGGCGTCCGAATCCGAGACTGACGTACTCAGCAGCGGCGATGTTTATGAAAACATCGGTGCCGATGGTGTTGCTCAACACGAGGATGACGGATTCCGCTTCATACTCAAACAGAATGTGATCGTAGTTCATACCGACGAGTCTCTCGATCGGGTTTGCAACTAGGGAAGGAAAATCGAACGATGTCTGTGTTTGATAAACTCAAGGCGTATTCACGTAAGCCAGCAGCCGTGATTCTCGCCACCGTGATGGCTACCTCGACCATCCCCACCACCCCGATCGCCCAGGCCGTGACCGCCGCGTATGCGGAGAGCACGACTCAGACGACCAAGGAGACTGAGGCTACTGAGACAAAGGTCACTCCTGCTGATCTCGGAATCAAGGAAACTCCTTGGGATGGCAAGTCCAACATCACGCTGACGTTCTCCACTCATATCGATAACGGTGAAGCCGTTGCCACGATTTCCGCCGATCAGGTTAAGGCGCTCGTTAAGGATCAGCTGGAGAATTCCGAAGACTTCAAAAATCAGTTCGTCTATACGAAGAGCGGACAGGATGTGCTGTCTAAGCAAATTGACGCCAAGCTCGCCGAGATCAACAAAGACGTCTTACCCAAGAAGAACGTCACGAGCGAGGACGGTACGGAGAAGACTGAGTATTCAAATGCTGTTTATAAAGAAGACAGCATGACTCGTGAAATTACTGCCTGCAAAGTTCAGCTGACGAATAACACCGAGGGCGCTAACTCTGCTGCCACGGTTAATGATGATGGAAGCATCACCATTAAGAGCAATGGGGTAATCAGCGGCACTGTTAACCTTAAGGTTACGCAGCTTTCCGTGAAGGTGGGCTTTGGCTATAAGTACACCAAGACGGTGACTAAGACGACCTCTTCCTCTTCAAGCTCTGATGGTTCGACCAGCAATAATAACGGCGGTATCTCGATTGAAGTCGGAACAGAGGATGGCAACACGACGACAACTAACAAAGTCCCGTCGAATACCACCGTTACCCCCACAGTGGTCGACAATGACGCCGATGCTAAGGCGGATGTGACCCTTAAGGACGTTACTTCTGGTTACGGCGTTGGGTCTACTATCTCCACAGCTAGTGTTACGACTGAGGAGTACTACGCGGGAATTGATTCCTCGACTTTTGCTGATGTCAACGCTGAGGGTCTGGTCTACAAGACGGCTCATGATGATTACGTTGTATTTAATGGCAAAGATGACAAATGGGTGGGCCTGAAAGGCGAGATCGCAAGCGATAAGGCGAACGACGAGCTCTTTGATGTCAAGCCGACGAGCACGAGTCTTGATAAGACCAAGACCGTGCAGATTACCCCCAAGAAGGCTTTTGAGGGCGAGAGGACGTTCACCATTAACTGGAAATATCCGAATGGCAAGGGTGCCGGTACGACCACGGTGCACGTAAAGGGCATTGCCAAGAAGCCGATTGAAGCAGACCAACTCGAGGTCAATTACCAGTTCTACCGTTTCCAGGACGACCAGGAAAAGAACGTCTGCGACCTTTTGAACCAAAAGGTTAAGGACCAGCTTGTTGATGATGCGGACAAGGCCGCTGTCAAGAAAGAGGACTATTTCAAGAGCGTCAGTCTCGATGGCTATGATGAGACGGGTGCAAACGCCTCTGTCTGCAAGATTGTTCCTGGCGAAGAGAACGACAAGAACGACGTCTACAGCAACTATGAGATTAACTGCCCGACGTCGGTTTACATTGTCCCCATTGAATCCGTTAATTTGGAGCATTGGGGTGATACCACCGAGAGCGGCGAAAAAACGGCCGAACTCACCCTTACCTCCAAATATGGTGAGGACAATCATGAGTGGACTATCACCCATAAGAACTTCGACGATCGCTATGTGAAGGAGCTTCCTGTCGCGAGCTGGGATGGCCACACGCTGAGCAAAGATCTTGTGAAGGACAGCTTCACTAATACCTGGAAAAACGACAAAGACGAAGAGGGAAGCCCTGCGTACCCGCTTTATGCACGTAATTCCAAGAACGGCATCATTACTCGTGTAACGGTCTCTTATAAGTACGACCGTACCGCGCCGACCCTGAAGAACATTACGTTTGACAACGATGCGAGCGTTAAGAAGGTACCAAAGGACGACATTCTTTTCACCGATCAAAAATCTGATGTTTCTTACACCCTCGGCGATGTGCTCTCCGGTGTTGATCATGATAGCGTTAAGACTACCTACGACGATTTGAAGTCGGGTAAATCTGGTATTCCGGCAGACCTGAAATGGGGCAAGACCGGCGACAAGGCCAGTTTTGACATTAAGGGCGACACCGAAGTCCCCGTCAACAGCATTTCAATTCATGCCGTGGATATGGCAGGCAATGTTGCCACGCTCGATAGGTCTGATTCGCAGGAGGTTCCCGAGAAAGTTAGCAAGCTGGTTTCCAATAGCTCCGGCGTGACGGTCAACGTAAGCTATAGCGACACGACTCCTCAGCGTACGGCCAACGGTAAGGGCTATTACAACCATGGCCGCAGCGTTACGTTCACTGTCACTGATCCGTTCTTCAAGTACACCAAGCAGTATGAGCCGCAGCAAATCTGCAAGATTACGCGCGATGGCTCGGATTATGTGACTGTGAGCCTTGACCAGCAGGGCAGTGGTTGGAAGGACCTCGGTAACGATACCTATTCGTATACGGTTGACCTTTCTGCTGATGGCGACTATGTCATTGGCGAAGCCAAATTCCATGACGTCCTTGGCGGCGGCATTCACTCCGCTTCTGCTGATGGCGAGGAGTTCGTCATCGACCAGACCGCTCCCAAGCTGAATGTGTCTTGGAACACTGAGGCTGCTCAGAACGGTAAGTATTACAACGCTGCTCGTACGGCTACCATCACGGTTGAGGAGCACAACTTCGATCCGAACCTGTTCAAGATCGAGGCTCCGGTCTCTGCCGGCAACGGTGACGAGGCTACTCCTGCCCAGATCGGTGGCTGGTCCAGCAACGGCGATACCCACACCGCTACGGTGACGTTCCCGGGTCAGGGCGTCTACACGCTCTCTGTCTCCGGTGAGGACCTGGCTTCCAACAAGTCCGAGTCCTACACCTCGCCTGAGTTCGTGATCGACACCATCAAGCCCAAGATCGACATCCAGAATGTCGTCAACCGCACGGCCTACGCCGGTGAGGTCGCCCCGACCGCTGCCGTTCACGACACCAACCTTGCCGATGGCACCTCCATTGAGGTTTCCAAGATCAGCTACCCGCTGTCCAAGGACGATCCGAACCCCTATGCGGGCGCCGCGATCAACACCTCGGCCACCGACAAGTCCGTGAGCTACCTCAACCCGGCCAAGACCAAGGGCAACGACGGCGTCTACACCCTGACCGTTCAGGCTATCGACCTGGCCGGCAACACCGAGTCCGAGGCCGTCACCTGGTCGGTCAACCGCTTTGGTTCGACCTACGTCATCTCCGATAACACCGGCAAGATGCTCGACCAGTACCTCAAGAGCTCCAAGACCACCGATGTTAAGGTGACCGAGATCAACCCGTCCGGCCTTGATGACAACAAGACCTCCGTCGAGCTGACCCGCGACACCAAGAACACGACGCTCAAGAGCGGTGACAACTACACCACCGATGCCAACACCGCAAGCGGTTGGAGCGAGTACAACTACACCGTCAGCAAGTCCAACTACGACAAGGACGGCGCGTACCGCGTGCTGTTCCACAGCGAGGACGCCGCTGGTAACTCCTCCGAGAACACCATGGAGGGCAAGAACGCCAAGAAGTCCGGCGCTGCGGCCGAGATCAACTTTGCCGTTGACGACACCGCGCCCATCGCTTCCTTCGTCGACCTTGCCTCCAACGGCAAGTACGAGGAGTCCTCGCACAAGGCCAAGGTAAGCTTCGAGGACAACCTCAAGCTCTCGAAGGCCCAGATCAAGGTGAACGGCAAGACCGTGGCCACCTTTACGGCCGACCAGCTCGAGAAGAGCCCGATCCGCGAGTTCACGCTCGACGGCAGCTCCTCCAAGCAGGACGTTACCGTTGTCGCTTGGGACGCTGCGGGCAACAAGTCCAAGGAGCTTAAGGCTACGGGCGTGCTCGTCACCAACGACTCCTTCGTTCTGTGGATGAACAATCTGCCGCTTATGGTTGGCACCATCGTCGCGATCGTTGTCGTCGCTGGCGGTATCTACATGGTCGTCGCCAAGAAGCGCAAGGAGAACGAGGAGAAGTAAGCTCTTCGCAAGACGCTTGTGCATCTGTGAGCTTTACGGCGCCTTGCCCCACTGCTGGGCGGGGCGCCATTTTTGTTAGGAAAGGATTGATCGATGAGTTCCAAACAGGCACTGTGCCCGTTTTGCGGACAGCCGGTCGATGAGAGAATGCGTTGCTGCCCGTTTTGCGGGGCGCCGCTGAGTGCGGGTGAGGACGCTGCGGTGGGTGTTGGGTCGCACACTGCCGGCACCGTCGAGGCTGCCGATGTTGTCACGCATGCTACTGAGCCGGCCGCCGAGCCGGCCGCGAAGAAGCCTGGCCATCGGTTTGCGAAGACTTCCGCGCCGGCCGCGAAGCCTGCCGAACAGGCTCCGACGGGGGAGGACGCGCTGTTCTCGCTTGATAACCTGGATGGCGATGCGGGAGTCAACCCCAATGCCTCTGCTGGTAAGGGCGCTGCGGTCCCGCGCATGACGCCTCATCTGGATAACGCGCGCGCCGCGGTCTGCAAGCCGCTGGCGAAAAAGATCGCGATTGCCGTGGCTGCCGTGCTGGTTGTTGCGGTGATCGTGGGCGTTGGCGTGGCTTGGAAGGGCGATCAGGATCTTAAGCGCGAGGCGCAGCAGGTCTCGGCCCAAAAGAAGAAGTCCGAGAGCAAGCTCGACCTTATGGGCGGCGACCGCAAGATTAAGGCGCAAGCCAAGGCGGGCCTGGGCGGCGACGCGATGGTGTGCGACGGCTCGTATCTGTATTGGGCGGATGGCTCGCATATCCTGGCGCGCAAGGCTTCGGGCGCCAAAGCCGTGGATGCGACCGTGCTTACCAAGACCACTGCGAAGCACCTGAACGTTTGCGACGGCGATCTGTATTATGCGGACGGTGCCAGCGTCATGAAGATTGAGGGCGTTGCCGAGTGCGCCAAGAAGGCGGGCGGCAAGGACAAGTCCAAGGTCAAGGTCAAGACGGTGGCGACACTCGAGGGCGATGTTGAGGGACTTGTCGTGCGCGATGGCGCTGCCGCTGCCATGACGCTCAAGGACGGCAAGGCCTGTGTGTGGCGTCTCGACAAGGACGCGGCGCACCTGGTGGCCGCCCAGCCGGCATCGAGCGCCTGGCTGTTTGCCGATGACACCCATTGCGATGTGGTCGTTGCCACCGATACGGGTTGGACCGTGTGCGAGGCGACGCTTGCCGACGTTTCGTCTGCTGCGGAGATTACGCTTGAGCAGGAGAATGCCGAGGCTGAGGCAGAGCATCCGCAAGAGACGCACGGTCCCTTTGGTTCGTACGTTGCCGGCTCCGAGCAGCTTAAGAATGCCTTCTTTGGCGAGGGCACGCTCTATGCCGTGCTGACGGGCACCGATGGGCACGCCACGCTTTCGCGCTGCACCCAGGGCGGTACGTTTAGCTCGTTTGACAGCTATGCCGATGCGGGCCGCCTGTGGGCCAATAGCCACGGTTGCGCGCTCGTGCTCTCGGGAGGCGAGCTCGGTTGGATTGACGCGAGTTCGGGCCTTTCGAGTGACTACGACAAGGTTGCCGACAAGGCCGGACTCGACCTCGATCCTTCAACCTCGGCGTTGTGGCTCAACGGCACGACGCTCTTCGTGGCAGATAATAGTGGCAAGTCTTCTACGCTTTGGGTGCTCGACACCTCGGCCGAGAACCCCAAGCTCGTCAAGATCGCACAATAAGGCGCCTGGCGCCGGAAAGGACCCATCATGTTTTGTGGTCACTGCGGATACAACAACCCCAATACCAGCAAGTTTTGCTTAAAGTGCGGCTCTGAGCTTGCCAAGTACATGCCCGGTGGCGCCTCTGCCGCCGCGGCCACGCTTCGTACTCCTGCTCAGCAGCAGCGCCCCGTGCAGGCGCCTGGTGCGCAGACGGGCATGGGCGCTCAGCGCCCCGCTGCGGCTCCGATGCCGCAGACGGCTCGTCCTGGCGTGGCGCCTATGGCACGGCCCCAGATGCCGCAAGCTGGTCGTCCTGCTGCCGGTATGGCTCCTCAGCAGCCGGTGCAGCGTCCCGCCCGTACTTCGCACAACCGTCCGTCCAACATCCCGGACGCCGGCCCTGCCGTGCGTCCCGGCTCGCATCCCGCTGCTGCCCCTACGGCCGCTCCTGCCGGCGCCAACGGTAACGTGGTGATCCCTCGTGGCCCCGCGGCTGGCGCTAATCAGCCGGCTGCCGGCTACAACCAGCCGGCTGCCGGCTACAACCAGCCCAACGCGGTCTACAACCGTCCCAGCACGGGCGTGACGGTGCTCGACGATCTCATGGCGTCCTCGGATCATCCGTCGTCCTCGGAGCTGCCCCGCATCGCCTCCGATGTGCCGCGTTCTGCCTATGGTCCGCGTATGGCACTGATCCGCGAGCGCGGAACCCGCTATGACATTACCGAGTTCCCCGCCACGGTGGGCAAGGGCTCGGCGGCAAATGTCCGCATCGAGGGCAACACGGCTATTTCGCGCGTGCACTTGCTGGTGCGCTACACGGGCCAATGCTTTGCCGTGGAGGACAAGAACTCTACCAACGGCACGTGCATCAACGGCAACCGTCTGGAGCCCGGCGAGCTCGTCAAGCTCAAGAACGGCGATAAGCTCAAGATGGGCAATGAGGTCTTTACGGTCGAGATTCGTTAACAGATAACGATCTGTACCAGGCAAAACGTTGTAGACGAGCGACGGCAGGTAAAAAACTTGCCGTCGCTTTCCATGTTGCGCAACAACTTTCGAGTTTTTGGACGGATGATTCTAACTGTCAAAGGTGAACGAGCGGACGCGGTATCGAGCCCGGCCGCTCCCTTAAGAAAGGGGAATGAAATGTTCTGTCCTCATTGTGGAGCCCAGCAGCCCGATGGCGCCGTCTTCTGCGGTAACTGCGGTCAGTCTATGGTTGGTGCTTCTTCTGCGCCGCAGCCGGCTCCTGCCCGTCAGGCTCCTGCTCCGCAGCAGCCCGTTGCCGCGCCCGCACCTGCACCCGCCGCGCATCACGGGCTTGGCAGCTCCGGTTCCAACTTCCAGGGTACACTGTCGGCGGCGACGGGCTTTGGCAAGCGTTCCCTCGCCATGCTTGGCGGCGCCGTGGCATCGTTCGTCTGCATGTTCCAGCCGTGGGTCGCGCTGCCGTTTGCCGACAAGGGCCTCGACTATGCCCTGCAGCAGGCTGCGAGCGGCTCGAGCACCGCTATGATCGAGCAGCAGCTGGGCGGCGCCTTCAAGGCATTCATCAACACCTCGTTCGATATGCCGCACGTCTTTAGCCTTTCCGGTAGCCTGCGTGGTATCGCATCGGCGGCCAATACCTATATTACGCAGATGTCGAGCTATGCCGATCTTCCGGCACTGCAGCAGGCCCAGAGCGCCGTGGGCTCCATTAACCTGGCGGCCAACGTCCTCACCATCTTCTTTGTGCTGTGGATTGCCTGCCTGGCTGCATTGATTGCCGGCGTCGTCCTCAAGTTCGTCAAGAAGAACGACGTCGTTCTGATTGCCGCTTTTGGCGCCACTGCCGCCATTTCGCTGGTCTGCGTGATCGCGTCCTTTGTCGTTAATGGTCAGATCGAGAGCAACCTGGTTTCGGCTTTTACCTCGATGGGTAGCAGCAGCACGGCCGGAATCATCGCGTCCATCAAGCCGTTTATCCAGCCTGCATTCGGCGCCATCCTCACGCTCATCTTTTCGGCTGCCGGCCTGGTGTGCTCCTTTGTCCTCAAGGAGGACTAATTTCGTCGATACGCCTGCTGGCGGGCTAGACTCGGCCCCGCTTACGGGAGACTATCGTAGGCCCTGCGGATCTTCCGCGGGGCCTTTTGCTATGAGGTGGCAATTGTTGCGCAACGTTGTGGACGGAGCGCGGGTTACACTCTGGGTAACGGAATTGTTGTAAGGGAGAACCTTATGTTTTGCACTAAATGCGGTTCGTACGTGCCCGATGGCCAGCACTTCTGCACCAGCTGCGGCGCCCCTATGGAGGAGTTTGGGCCTACCGGTGACGTCCCGGCGCAGCCGACGTACCAGCAGCCCGGTCAGACGCAACAGGGCTATGGGCAGCCGGCTTCTGTAACGGGCGCCAGCGACTTGCCGCCCTATATGCCGCCGGTCGACGAGCCGGGTGTCTGCGACATGGGTGCAGGCGGTCCTGGTCCGCAGCGGCCCAAGAAGAACGGCAAGAAGGCTGCGCTGATTACGGTTGGTGTGCTGGCGGCTATCCTTGCGGGTGGCGGCGCCGGCTATTACTTTGGCGTGTATCGCCCACAGCAGGCCGAGATTGAGCGTATCGAAAAGAAGAAGGAAGAAGAGGCCGTCAAGCACTCCAAGCACCCGGTGCGCATCACGGCGACCGGCATGCAGTGGGATACCGATACCGGCGCCACCAAGCTGCCGGTGCACGTGACGGGAACCGACGTTGACGGCAAGGACGTGGATACGGTCTTTTATGTCGACAGCGAGGGCAACGGTATCAAGCTCATGCAGGGCAACTACAGCCTTGCAGTGGCCGCGTCGCCCTTGGGCGCCGATGGCGAGATTTGGGACGTACCCAACGTTTCGGTGAGCATTAAGCTGGGTGACGCGCTCAAGAAGGGCGAGAAGCTCGACCTGCGCGAGAATGCCAAGTTTGAGCTCGGCGATCCGATCAATGCCGTGGATGTTGAGCCCGGCGAGATCACCATGGCGCAGAATTACGCGCGCCAGGGTGGCTGCGACGACAAGGACGAGGCCGATCGTCTGGCGGGCTTGGCTTCTTCGGCGCGCAACGGCGCGGTCGCGAGCTATAACGCGGCCGTCTCGGAGGCGAGCCGCAAGAGCCGCACCTACGACGGCGACGTGTTTACGTTCGAAGTTCCCGAGGACTGGGGGAGCGACTGGGACGTAAAGACCTCGCAGGGCACGTACAGTGGCGTCAAGAACGGTTTGTGGGTCGATTACACGATTGTCCACGATGGCTACACGGTGGGAACGCTGATGATCTCCAACCACTTCAGCTCGGGGTTTAACACGATCGGGAAGACGAACAACGTGGGTAAATCGACCAATCTGTGGCTTGGGTCGTACGATTCACTTTCGGGCGACTCCGATTGGGAGTACATCATCGATTCGATCTACATTAAATAGTTTCGCTTACAAGAAAGTGCCCCGTTTCCCTGGTGGAAACGGGGCACTTCTTTGTGCAATGAGACTGTGGCGCCAGGCGCTACTCGTCGACGTCGGTGAACTCGGTGGGCGGTACGGAGTCCGTGGAGTCGTCGTAGCTGTCGTCGTAGTCGCTGGAATCGTCGTAGCTGTCGTCGTAGTCGGAGTCGTAGTCATCGTCAGAGTCGTCGTAGCTGGACGACTTGCTGGAGCTGCTCGACTTGCTCGACTTTTTGCTGGAGCTCGACTTGCTGCTGGACGAGTCAGTCGACTTGCTGTTGTTCGCGTCAGCATCGGTATCGGTGCCGCTGATCTTGGTGGTGAGCGCCATGAGCGTTTGCTCGACGGTATCGACCGTGTTATTGAGGTTGAGCTTGGAGGTGTCGATGGCGCCCTCTGGGGCAGAGGCGTCCTGGTCCTCCAGGTTGTCGCTGTAGCCCTTGATGAGGAAGGCGCTCTGGTAGTTAAAGTTGTCGCCGTGGAGCTCGCCCTCGGCGGCCTTAAACTCAGTGCCGTCGTAGGTGAAATACTTGTACTCGGCATCGTCGTCAACGAGCACGGCCGTGTCGTCGGACATGAGCTGGGTCAGATAGACGTGATTGCTCGAGTCGCCGATCATGGTCTTAAATGTTACAAAGACGTAGCCGCCGTTGGACGCCTCCGGTGAGCCGCTGTAGAGATTGACGACCTTCTTGCCGTTGTAGCCCCACACGTCGAGGACGTAATCGCCATTCGAAAGGCGCGTCTTCTTGTTGAAGGACTTTGCCTTGGTCTTGGAGTGAACGGTCACGAGTTCCTCGAGTCCGTCGCCGTTAAAGTCGACAAGCATGGCAAACTGGACGCCGCTAATCTGGTAGTCGCTCGTGCCGGTCGAGACAAGCTCGGGCTCGCCGTACTTTTTGATCAGGCTGTTGAGTTTGCTCTTGTAAGCCGTGCAGGCCGCCTTGTACGTCGCGTCGTCAATCGTGGCGGGCGCGGTGGTGTTCGTGGTGTCCTTGGACGTGTCGGTCTTCTTGTCCGTCTTCTTGTCGGACTTGCTGGGCTTGGAGCTGCTCGTGCTGTCGTTCGACGTGCTGGAATCGTCCTCGGTCGTGGAGTCGTCCTTGCTGGCGTCGTCCTTGGAGGTCGTGTCCGAGGAACTGCCGTTGTCCGTGCTGGTAGAGGCGTCGTCGTCCTTCTTGGGGGTGTTGACGGTCACGCTCTCGGCAGGCTTCTCGGCGCTGGTGTCGTCCTTCTTAACCACGGTGGTGTTGAAGTTTTGGACCGTATTGCCCTTGGTGTCCTCGATCTTGCAGCTGTAGTCGCCGGGCTTGACCTTGCCAAAGTCGCCGATCGTAAAGCCGTCGTCGCCCTTGACCTTAATCTTGTAGCTCTTGCCGCCGTTCTTGGGCGTGAGGGTCGCGGTGTAGCTGTGGATCACGCGGTCCTTCTTTTTGGGCAGGACCTTGGTGTCGACGGTGCACACGACGGCGTCCTGGCTGCCCGAGGTGATCTCGACGGCGTTGGCGTTGGGCGTGAGCAGCAGGATGGCTGCCACGGCGGCGCCGGCGGCGACCAGACCAAGGCCCGCGAAGACCGGCCAGCGGCGCTTCTTTTGTTGCGGCTGCTGGGGCATGGGCATCTGCGGTTGGGGCTGCGGCTGCGGAATAGGTGCCGCCTGCATGGTGGTGTCGGTCATCTGCTGCTGCGGCAGGTCGACGACGGTGGCGCCGGCCGTGGGGTGTGCCACGCCGAGCGACTCCATGGCCTCGGCGGTCGCCTGGGCATCCTCGTCGAACTCGGCGATGGTGGTGGGGTCGTCGTTGACGTTGACGAGCGCAGTGGGGTCGTCGGCGACGGCCGCGGGCTCGGCTGCATCGTCGCCGGGGAAGGCGACGGCGACGGCTGCGTTGTCGTCGGTCTCGAAGATCTCGTTGGCCTCGGCGGCGTCAACGGGCGCGGCGTCGTCGATGACGACGGGCTCGGCGGCCGGCTCGGGGTCGGTTGCGGGCTGCGGCTCGGCGGTTTGCTCGTCCGAGGGCTCAGTTGCGGGCTCAACGGCATCGAGCGTGACGACCGTCTCACCGGGGTCGGTCTGATCGGCTTGTGGCTCGGCGGTGTCTGTCGGGGCGTCCGACTCCGGGTCTGCGGCGTCGAGGGTCACCACGGTCTCACCGGGATCTGCATCGACAGCATCCAACGTGACGACCGTCTCGCCGGGGTCGGTGACAGTCTCGGGTGCAGGTGCGGGCTCGGACGTCGGCTCAACGGCGTCGAGCGTAACGACGGTCTCGCCCGGATCAACGGCGGGCGCCTCGGCGGGTGCAGGTTCAGCAGTCTGTGTCTCGGCGGGCGCCGGAGCCTGGGTTGCTGCCTTGGGCGCTACGGACGCTCCGCAATTGGTGCAAAAGCGCGCGTCGTCAGGCAGCTTCGTTCCGCATTGCGTGCAAAACATAAGGTGAGCTCCCTTCTTTTGATGGTTCTTGCGTTCGAATCTATGGTACCTGCGGTATAGGACAAAGTTGTTGCGCAACACTGCGAAAAACCTTGCGACGGCGCCAATAGTGATGTTCGTGTGTACGGATTTCGTCTCGATCTGTAACACCTGGGCGGGATTTCAGCCTCTACCTGTTACAGATCAAGATAGTTCTCCACCCAACACATCAAACATCTCAATCTGTAACAGTAAGGACCTGTTTTGCTCAGTAGATGTTACAGATCGAGATGTTGTCCGAAGGGGGATTCTTCGGTCTCGATCTGTAACATCTGGACGGGAAATTGGCCGGTAACTGTTACAGATTGAGACATTTGGTCTGACTCATTCCGTTTATCTCAATCTGTAACATCTGAGACCCGATTTGCCCCGTAGGTGTTACAGATCGAGACAAAACCTCCCGTTGATGGTCGGAAACCGACGACTCAACAATGTTGCGCAACGTCTTGGACAAAACCTCTCATATGCTTGCGCCAAGAGGAGGTTGAGGGGCCTGCCGACATCTTTGCTTGTGCGGTGGCTCTGCAGTGTTGAAGGGAGTTGCCATGAGGTGCTCAAGTTGTGGAAGCGAGCTGGTGCCGGGCACGACGTTTTGTCCCATTTGCGGCGCCCGGGTCATGGACCAGGGTTTTGACGAGCCGATGGCGAATACTGCCGATTATGCTCAGCAGTATTGGGATCAGCCTCAACCTCAGCAGTTCCAGCCGGACTCTGCTCCGGCCCCCATGTCGATGGCTCCTGCTAAGAAGCCCCGTCGAGGAAAGAGGGTCGCTGCAGGACTGGCCATCGCCGTTGTCGTTATTGTCATGGGCATCGGCGGCTTTGTGGGATTCTCGTTCTGGCAGAAGGCTCAGTACCAGAAGATGGTCGACCAGACGACGGCGGCTGTCAAAAAGACGGTGGACGAGCAGTATGGCGAGAGTTTTGGCGGCTTTGTTTCCAGCGACTACGTCAATTCTTCGGCGTATAAGGTTAAGTCCGTCAAGGTGAGCAACGTGACGGAGAACAATGGTTTGGTGAGCGGTTCGGCCGAAGCCGTCACGGCGAACCGCAGCTTTCGCTCGACGATGGACTTTACGTTCACCGGCGTCAAAGGTTCGGGCGACGCGGTTTCAGACGTGACCTTGAAGCTCAACGATAAGTCGACCGAACCCAAGAGGGGCATCGACTTTGACGAGGAAAACGGGCTGACGGACCTGGACCCTGAGCTCGATGGCTCGTCGTGCACGGTTAAGCAGGAGGTCCCCGGAGGTGCGCCCTGGTACTACGACCCGTCGTACCATCAGGAGTACTCGTACTATTTCGAAGACGACGAAGGATGGAGCCTCTCGGATTCCGGTCGCTACGACGATGACGGCGATTCCGACCCCATGCTCGACATCTCGGGTACCTATGAGGACTCCGGCGGCGCCGCCACGCCGGACATCTACCTAAAGATTTCGAACTATGACGAGGATGAGGGGACGATTTCCGTCGAGTTGTCGACGGACTATTCGCTTTCGAGGAAGAAGCTGAGCGGTCGCATGCTCTTTAGAAAAGACGATATTGAGCTCGAGGACATCGACGACAGTGGCTATAAGGGATTTAGGATTGGCGGAGGCGGCGGCCTGGTGACCAGCGCCGAAGAAATTACCGGTGCAGAGGCGGGCGACGCGGCTCTGGTGTTCGTGCTGAATCCTTCGTCGCCTGGCGGGATTAATGTGTATAGGGGAGACGACCAGGGTCTTTCGGTACAGACGGGCTACGGCAAAGCGGGGCGCTACACCCTTCCTGTTATGACTGGGGTTACGGGCGGCATGATGAGCGGGCTTTCGGAGTTTAGTGCGTGGTCGTTCGAGAACAACGCGCCTGCGCCGCAGTTCGTGAAGGAATAGGGGGTCGGTCCCGCTGTCGGCGTTGGAGCCAGTGCCGCCCCGCCGGTCAATAATCTCGATCTGTAACATCTACAGCTCAATTTGCTCGATAACTGTTACAGATTGAGATGTTGTCCGGCGGGGGTCTCTGCTCGGCTCCGTCCGTCCCGTCATCTGTGGTTTACGTGGGGGCATGCGAAGCGCGGGTATACTAACCGGCGGCGAATCTGCTCCATCGCTTAGAGCTGCTGCGTCTGGACGGCGCGTGATAGGGCCGCCAAAGCGATCGCCAGCG
>JAEZNV010000041.1 GCA_023441725.1 Actinomycetes bacterium
AACCTGTCGCGCGAGAAGATCCAGTTTGAGGACGGCACGCAGACCATCAACCTCGCTTTTGCCAACCGCGGAGATGGCAAGCTCTACAACGGCACCGGCGCGGTGGCGAGCTTCAAGCTCAAGGCCAAGACCGCCGGCAAGGTCGAACTGCCTTCGACATCGTGGCTCATCGGCCCGGCATGCGACGCGCTCGAGTTTACGAGCGACGGCACGGTGAGGATTCCCGATGTCCCGCAGCCCACGGTCGCTGAGTACGGTCGCGACGCCTTTGAGATCACGATGACCAACGACGAGCTCACGACCGACGATGGCTCCAACGTCGAGAAACTCATCCAGCAGAAGAGCTATGACGGACTGTTCGACAACAATGAGGGCGGCAACGACTTCGAGTTCCTGTGGAACTATGGGCCCAACTGGATCGACGGCAAGATGCCGGCCTACGTCAAGCTGCCCGCCACGATGACGTTCGCCTTCAAGACGCCGTCGAAACTCGATAGCGTCGAGGTCGTTAACCGCAACGGTGGCAACGGCACCGTGCAGAAGATTAAGTCCGTCGTGACGTTCGAGGACGGCTCGACCCAGGAGTTCTCGGGCGGAAGCTTTGATTCCTATCAGGCTCGCTACGCCTTTGGCCTCTCTGCCGAGAACAAGGGCAAGAAGGCGACCAAGGTCGAGGTGACGCCGCTTGAGGCATCGGGTGACCAGATGCTCACGCTGCGCGAGATCAACTTCAACTACACACAGGGCGGCGAGGCTATCGAGGGTGTCGAGCTGGGCGAGAACCAGACTGCGCTCTTCGAGGGCGACATGACGCTTGTCGACGCCAAGGCCACGCCCGAGAGCGCTGGCTATCCTTACGTGACGGTCGAGAGCTCCGACACCTCTGTGGTGAGCGTTTCCGCCGTCCAGGCCGGCGGCAGCGTTAACTACTACCTGCGCGCCAACAAGGCCGGCAAGGCCGAGATCACCGTGGCCTCGGTGCTCGATCCCACCAAGACCGCGTCTTATGAGGTCGAGGTCAAGGCCGGTGTCGACACGTCCGCACTTATGGGCGCACTCACCAAGGCCGAAGGCTACAGCGAGTCCGTCTACACCAAGGATTCCTATGCAGCGCTCGCGTCTGCGGTCGAGGCGGCGCAAAAGCTCCTCGACAGCGGCCAGGGCAGCTACAGCAAGAAAGACGTGGCGGACGCCACGGCTAAGATCGAGAAGGCGATCGACGGCCTCAAGATGCGCCCCGTGGATGAGAAGAACCTCATCAACACGCCCGAGAATCGCGAGAACGTCAAGGTCGCCCGCTTCTCGAGCGAGGCCGGCTACGAGGGCAGCAACGCCACCAACGCGCTCGACGGCGACGAGCAGACGATTTGGCACAGCGACTGGTACAACCCGACGGGCATGCCCCAGCATCTGACTGTCGACCTGGGTCGCGATTACGACCTCACCGACGTAACGTTCCTGCCGCGTCAGGGCGTTGGTACCAACGGCGATATCTTCGAGGCTGAGGTGCTCGTGTCCGACACCGCCGACGGCTATGAGAACGGCTCCGCCACATCGATGGGTACGTTTACTTTCGACAACGACGGCCGCGTACTCACGGACCGTGGCGACTGGAAGCAGATGAGCTTTGGCGCCGTGCGCGGCCGCTACGTAACCGTTAAGGTGCTCCATGCCGGCGGTGAGAGCGTCGATACGTATTGCAGCCTATCGGAGCTCAAGTTCTACGGCACGGCTGTTCCCGACCCGGTGGCGAAGGACGACCTCACCTCTGCGATTGAAAAGGTCGATGCCGAGATTGCCGCCGGCGACCTCAAGGCCGGTGACTACACCGAGGCCTCCTGGACGGCACTCGAGAACGCTCTTGCGAGTGCTCGTAACATCATGAATGACGCGAGTGCCACGCAGGACGAGGTCAACCAGGCCCTCAAGGCGCTCGAGAATGCCCACGACGCGCTTGAGAAGACTCCGGTGACCCCGGTTGAGAACCCGACCAAGAAACAGCTCAAGGCCCTGGTCAAGCAGGCGAAGGAGACTGACACCAAGGGAAAGACGGCCGAGTCCGTCAAGGCCCTGACGGATGCCATTGCCTACGCCGAGGACGTCTTGGGTGATGAGAGTGCTTCCGACACCCAGCTCCAGGCGGCCTATGACCAGCTCAAGCTGGCCATCGAGGGCCTCAAGGATGCCGACTCCGGCAACCAGGGCGGCTCGGGCAACACCGGAGGTTCGGGCAACCAGGGTTCCGGCAACGGCTCGAACGGTGGCGGCCAGACGAGCAAGCCCGCAGGCGACAAGGCCCAGGGCGGCAAGAAGAACGGTTCGGCGATCCCCAACACTGGCGACCAAACGGTGACGACTGTCGCGACCGTCGGTGGCCTTGGAGCCATCATCGCCGCGATCGGTGCCTTCTTCCACCGTCGCAATAAGGCTGAGTAGTCCCAGCGATAACTAAGCAAACGTGCCCGCCGCTCCACCAAGGACGGCGGGCATTGCTTTTTTATTTCAGCCAACGTACGTCATAGCAATCCCCGGTAGGTCGAAGGTGCTCTGCGGCGGCCCGGTGTTTTCATCTGAACGACTTTGCGCAGCAACCGGAGTGAAGATGAAAACACCGGGCCGCCGCAGAGCACCCACAGACCGCAGGGACGGGAGCAGCTATACTACTCTCAGTAGTTAAGGGTCGCGGATTCGCCGCGTCACCGCTCTCAACAGGAGGTCTTTGTTTATGGCAGATCAGAAGCCGGTTGTCGGGATCATCATGGGCTCCAAGTCCGATCTGGGCGTTATGGAAGGTTGCACCGCCGAGCTCGAGGCGCTGGGTGTGCCCTATGAGCTCGTGATTGCAAGCGCGCACCGCACGCCGGCGAAGGTCCATGAGTGGGCCTCGACCGCTGCCGACCGCGGCATCAAGGTGATTATCGCTGCCGCCGGCAAGGCTGCTCACCTGGGCGGTGTCGTGGCTGCGTTTACGCCGCTGCCGGTTATCGGCGTGCCTATGAAGACGAGCGATCTGGGTGGTATGGACTCGCTGCTGTCGATGGTGCAGATGCCTTCGGGCGTGCCCGTTGCCTGTGTGGCCATCAACGGTGCCAAGAACGCTGCCATTTACGCCACGCAGATTCTGGGCGCATGCGACCCCGAGTACCGCAAGGTTATCGAGAAGATGAAGCAGGAGATGGCTGACGCCTAAGCGCTCTGCCAGTCCATTTGCAGCACAAGGAGAGCCATGTCCGACTATCAGGGAAAGCGTTTTTCGGCTTCTCGGATTCCCGATCCAGCCAAGTCGGGAGCAGCCCACGCGCCGCAGCAGGGTCGGACATCCTCTCCTCAGCAGCCGCGTGCGCCGCGCCCCGTGACGCCGGCGAAGCATCGCCGTCAGGATACGCCGGCTGCATATCGTCCTTCGTCATACAGTACGGCCAAGAAGTCACCTCGCTCTTCGGCGCATGCCGCGCCATCAAGCTATACCGAGCCGCCGCGCAAAAAGCGCCGCTCCGTCATTCCCATTCTGCTCATCATCATCGGCATTGGCCTGATCGTTGCTGCGGCCGCTATCTTTATCAACGCGCAGATTGGCTACAAGCAGGCGAGCGAGTCGTATCAAAAAATCGAAAAGCAATATGTGAGCGACAAGGACGCCAGCGGCGTGCCGACTATCGATTTCAATGCGCTTGCCCAGACAAATCCCGAGGTTGTGGGTTGGATTTACGCGCCCGGCACCAACATCAACTACCCCGTGGTGCAGACCAACAACAACTCCAAGTACCTCAACACGCTATTCGACGGCACCGCTAATGCCTCGGGAGCCATCTTCTTGGATAGCGACGACACCGCGCCCGGCATGGTTGATCAGCAGACCACGATCTACGGCCACCACATGAACGACGGTTCGATGTTCAACGTGATTTCGGATACGACCGATCAGGCGACGTTCGACAGCATGGAATACGTGTACTACATCACGCGCGATGCGACGTATAAGTTGCGCCCGCTGGCGACCAAGGTGGTCGAGGACACATATGCCAAGGCGCGCACGCCCAACTTTGAGGGTGACGACGGGCTCAAGAACTACCTGTCCGAGATGCTCGACGGCGCCTCGGCCGTGGCGAGCGATGCCACCGATCGTGCCGCTTCGGCAACCAAGGTCGTAACGCTTGTGACTTGCCGTTCGCTGTCATTTAGCAATACGCGCGCAGTCATGGTGCTCACGCCGGTCGAGGAATAAAGTGTCCGGGAGCCCCGTCCCAAAAGATTACCCTGGAAATCAAAAGGAGAAATGATGCTTGAGAACGGCAAATCGATGCCTTCGGTTGATGCTTGGCTGCGCGAAGCCAAGGCCGATGCTTCGGCGGCTGATTGTGGGATGTACCTGACACACAACGGCGTGGTGCGTGCGACGCCTAAGTCCGAGGTGCGTGGGATCGAGACAAATGGTGTGGCGCCTGGACATAAGGTGGGCGGCATGGTGTTCGGCTTCGATGCCGAAAAGGTGCAGGCCGCCATCGAGGCAACGCGCACGATGCCGGGTATCGGCTATGTGCGCGTGTGGCTGGCGAGCGGCGAGCTTGCCGTGGGCGACGACATCATGCTCGTACTCATCGGCGGAGACATTCGCCCACATGTGGTCGACGCACTGCAGGCGCTCGTCGGTACCATCAAAAATGAGTGTGTGAGCGAGGTCGAGCGCGAGGCGTAAGGCCGGCAGCAGCACTCGCCAACAAAAAGCCCACTGGCAGTTCATCAGTCTACCAGTGGGCTTTTCGGTGTGTTGGAAAATCTCGGCATTGCATGGCGCTACACGCGCGTCGTATCCTTGGGGCTCATGGTCATGCTCTGGAAGCGATTCTCCATAAAGTCATTATCGAAGTACTTGCCGTAGAACTGCGCGACGGGAATATCCGGCTCCGTGCCGTTGACGCGCTGGTACCAGTAGTCGAGCGACTGCAGTGTCATAACGCCATCGACCAGCATAATGATGGTGAAGATGACGGTAGCCGAGTAGCGGCTCTTCCACGGAATCATGTTGATGAGCTTGAGCAGCCTCGGCAGCAGCAGCTTGATCCAGATGAGGCCACCCAGGCCCCACAGACAGGCGAAGCCCGTGCAGGTGCGTCCGCCCGTGAGGACCACGAGCGGGTCGGGCATACCGAACAGCGTTATGTGCGAGTAGCTCCACGAGACCACGCCAAACGCGGTCTGCATAAACCAGCCCACGAACACCTCAAAGCTGGCGCCGAGCAGGGCGCTCACCAGGAAAATGATGATGGGGTTCTTTTTATAGAAGCGGTTGAGCACCATGGTCATGAGCACGGCACCAAAGCCGTAGATGGGGCTGAAGGGGCCAAACAGCATACCGGCGCGGTCCTGGTAGACACCCGGATCGTTGACGGTCATATGCCAGATATCCTCCAGGACCAGGCCGAGCACGCAGCAGACAAAGAATACCCAGAACAGGTTGAAGTAGTTGAGCTTGATGTAGCCCTCGCCGGTTTCATCGCGCCCGAGCATGCCCTCGGCGGCGGCGTCGCGGTCGAGCATCTCCTGCAGGCGGCGCTGCAGCTCGCGCTCCTGGCGCAGTGTGGGGTCGACGGTGGCCGAAAGCGCGACGAGGATGCCGAGCTGGATGGCAGGGCGCAGCAAGAAGGGCCCGATGCCCTGGAGCATCACGTCAACCAAAAGCTCGACGACGGTAAACGCGATAAGGATATAGGACAGACGGGCGGCATTGCGGCGCTGGTTCTTGATGAGGTCCAGGCCAAAGATGATCAAGATGACGGCACTGGCAGCCGAGAGCATGATGCCGGCGACAATCAGTCCGACCGCGACGAGCGTGTTGTCGCCGAGCTTGGCGGCGGCGTTGCCGTTGATGAGTGCGGTGATGACCTGCCACATAAAGGCGCCGACCGACGGGAGCGTGCCCACGCCGGACAGGATGCACAGGACGGCGTATACCTTAATGATGAGGGGGATCTTCTTGACCTCCGTGGCGCTGGGGACGCTGGGGTCGAGTTCGTTTCGATCCATACATAACCTTTCTCGTTTTGCTGTAGGTACAAGGATACGCCGCCGACCTGCCAAAAGACAGGACGAACGTCCCAATTGCAACAATGTAAGTCCTAACGGCGGGCGAAGCGTGGCGTAGTGAAGGTCGGCGTGGCACTGCCACCCACGTCGTGAAGCCAAATAAATGTTTGGCAACAAAACTGATTATTAGCTCGGTGGGCTTTTAAAAAGCGCTGCTCATGCGCTGGGGAGCGCGTCGCGCCGTGCGTATAATAAGGCGGGTAACGCCAAAATACGAGGCTCTGAGGGGATGCCATGTCTCAAGAAACCATCCGC
>JAEZNV010000064.1 GCA_023441725.1 Actinomycetes bacterium
TCACATCAGATCCCATGCAGTCCTCCTGTCTGGTACGCCGCCGTGCTCTGTGAGTCGGTGATACGTCGATCTGCAGCGCTCGCGCAGCGGCATTGAAAATACTGATTCAATGTAGCGCATCGAGCGCGACGATGCACCCCGCAACGCACGGCTGTGCAGAAAAAGCTTCGAGCGGGGGTTGCAGGAGCGCCACTGGGCACGGTGAGTTCATGGAACACAGGGGCACCATAATTAGATGCCAATGGCGTGGTAGAACTGTGCTCGATATGCATCCGCAATAGAAAGAGGCACCATGGTCTCGCGGGTTCTCTACCGACCGTTTGATACCGAAGATTTCGACGCCATCGCGCTGATCCTGCAGCAGCTTTGGCACAACAACTCGGATAACGATGAGTACAACCGCCTCGAAGCCGCGTGCGACCTTGCCTACTGCCTTTCTTCCTTGACGTTTTCGCAGGTTGCCGTAATCGACGGTCAGGCGCGTGGCATTGCGCTCGCGCGTGCGGGACAGAGCTCCGGCGCCACCGTCAAGGAACATTGGATGGACACCGAACGCTCGTTGCTGTCGCAGATGCGCGAGCTGGAGCCTGAAGCTTGCGCCGAGTACCTCTCCTTTGTGCGCACCACCATTCGAACCAACAACCGCCTGCTCGAGAAAAGCCCGCTGCCGCATGACAACGAGGTCACGCTGCTTGCCGTGGATCGCGATGTCCACGGCCTGGGCGTTGGCACGGTGCTGCTCGACGCTGCAATCTCGCATCTGTCCTCGTGCGGGGCGACCAGCGCGCACCTGTACACCGACTCCAACTGCTCGTGGAAGTTCTACGAGTTGCACGGCTTTAAGCGCACGGCCACGCACCGAGCCAACCGCGAGGAACGCCGCCACGCCATGCCGCGCGAAAGCTTCCTCTACGAACTCGACCTAACAGTCTAAAACCCGGCAGTTAGGGACGTTCCTCTTGTGCCGGCACCCCGGGACACTCCTTGGCAGCAGCCGCACCTAGTCGTTGGGGACGTTCTTAAATGACTAGTCGTTGGGGACAGTCTTGATCAAAACGACCGACGAAGCCCTTCTTGAGGTCGCTATATAGGGGTTCACATATAGCTGTGGTCAAAAAACATCAAATATGAGTACTGTTACCTTTTTAGTGGCAGCGAAATTCGGCTTTTTCGGGTCTCTTAGACCTCTCGACGCGTTGGATGAACTAACGTATCTCCCCAAATGTACAATAAAATGGATTTCTAACGAGAAACAATCTCGTTAGGAGTCCATTTTTTAGTACAAGCAAATGTGACAATCTAGGCAACAGTACTCATATTTGGCATTTTTTGCCCACTGCCCCTTGCGCGAAGGTCCGCAGCGGAAAGTATGGCCCGTTTCGATGCACAAAAATGGGATGGATCTTCCCTGGCAACCGCCCAGAAAGGTCCACCCCAAAGCAAGCGCTCGCTAGAACGTTCCGCCGCCGCCTCCGCCGACGCCGCCGCCTCCGCCGCCCGAGAAGCCACCGCCTCCGCCGCCGCTCGAGCTATCGGAACTCGAAGCCAGCTCACGGATGCTCTCGTGATACACATCGTTAAACGAATCGAGCGGCGAATCGATGCCGTAATGATGGTAGTACCACCAGTAGCAGGGGTAATTGTCGTAGAAACCGTCGGCCTCGCGCACCTCGGGAGGAACGGCCTCGGCAAGCTGACGCAGCACTTCCTTCGAAACGCCCAGCGCCGCACCCATCACCAGAAGTTTATTCCACAGGACCAGATCGCCGGGGACGGCTTCCTTTAGACGCGTGAAGTCCTCGAGCCAATGCTTGAGCGCCTTGCAGCGAGCCGCCACCTCGGCGCCCTCCGGCGTAAAGCGGCGGAACGTAAGGCCCACGCCAATACCCACCAGCACAATCGGCGCCGAGATAACCGCGGCGATAATGTTCACCTGCGCGCCGTCAGTAAAGAAAATGGATCCCACGGGAACAAAGGCGATCAGAATACCAAGAACCAGGCAAAACACCATTGCAACGATGCCGTCCGAGGCAACGTACTCGCTATCGGCCAGCTTGCCCTTAACGGTGTTCTGATAGTCCTCGAGCTTGTCCCCCACGGGCGTAGCGTGCTGTTTAACGTAGTGCTGCAGCTCGTCAAACGTGCGCGAGCGATCGCCGTTCTCGTCGGGCTTAGCACCGGCAAAGAAAACCTTGAGCACCATGTGGTCAATGCCCTTGGCCGATTTCCAGCCCGCATCACTCACCGTCACGCGATATGTCTGCTCTTCTTTTTCACGCCCCAACAGACCCTTCTTGGCCTTGGTCACGGTCGCCTGCTCCAGCTTGATCACACGGTCGTCGGTGAGCTTCATGAGCGTGGCGATATATGCCTGATCGGGTACCTCGTTCCAGCTCATGAGGGCCGAAAGCACGGCGGGATGGTCGGCCGAAGGCACATCGCGGAAATATTCGTCCTGGAAAAGCGGCTTGGGCTTGCGGCGGCGCAGCTTGAGCACAACGATTGTGC
>JAEZNV010000087.1 GCA_023441725.1 Actinomycetes bacterium
CTTCAACCGTGAGACGCTGCTCGACGCTCAGGCTCACCCCGAGAAGTACCCGCAGCTGACCATCCGCGTTTCCGGCTATGCCGTGAACTTCCACACGCTCACCAAGGAGCAGCAGGACGAGGTCATTTCGCGTACCTTCCACGACAAGTTCTAAAGGGGTTTAACTCCCGCAGGATCGCCGGGCCGCTTTGGGTTACTTTCCAAAACGTCCTCGGACATGCAAAGGGCTCCGCTGCGCGCTTCGCGCGGCGGAGCCCTTTGCGTCCTGCGGAAATGTTTTGGAAAGTAACCCAAAGCGGCCCGGCGGGGGTCCTGTGTAGTCACCCTTTAGGCGGAACTCTCCTAATTATTTGGATGAGTCGTTTACTTACTTGTGCTGTTACCGTCTTCCCGCTGTTGTTGGGGTATGCTTTGTTCGTATGTAAACGTTTGACATGTTGATGGGGGAGGGTGCTATGGCTCGCGAGGGCGCTCGTTCTAAGGATTCTGCTAAGCCTGGCATCAAGGAAGTTGCAGCGGTGGCGGGGGTTTCGCCTACTACGGTATCTCGCGTGCTTAATAATCGCGGCTATATTAGCCAAGAGACCCGCGATAAGGTCCATGCCGCGATGGAGCGCATCAACTATACGCCCAACGATATCGCCCGTGCCATGCTCAACGGTCGCCTGAATCTTATCGGTATGATCGTTCCCTTTGTGAGCAGCCCGTTCCATGCTCAGGTTGTGCAGGCGGTCGAGCGCACGTTAGCGGAAAACGGCTTTAAGATGTTGCTGTGCAACAGCGCCAATCGACCTGATCTTGAGCGTTCCTATATCGACATGCTCCGCCGCAATATGGTCGACGGCGTAATCGTCAACTCCCTCAATATCGGTGCTGAGGCATATGCCGAGATGGGCTTGAGCCTGGTTGGCATCGACTGCGATCTTGGCGAGGGCTCTGTCCAGATTGCAAGTGACAGCTATGGCATCGGCGAGCTCGCCACGCGCCGTCTGATTGATGACGGCTGCAGGCGTATCCTGTGCCTGCGCAGCAATAGCCGCATGCGCATGCCTGCCAATAAGCGTACCGATGCCTACCTCGATGTTGTTGAGCAGGCCGGTTTGTCCGCGCTTGTCCGTGAGGTTGAGTTCGTTAAGCCCGACGACGAAAAGGGCGCGGTCGTTGCGAAGATCCTCGGTGAGAACCCCGATATTGACGGCATCTTTGCGGGAGACGATACGATGGCGGCCATCTGTCTCAACGTGATGAAGCAGCGTGGCTTGAGCGCTCCAGACGATATTAAGGTCGTGGGCGCGGATGGTGCCCGCCGAACTATGACGTTTATGCCTGACTTAACAACCGTACGTCAAGATATCGATCGCATCGGAGAGCTCGCGGCGCAATCCATCATCGCTCTTATTAACGGCGATAATCCCGAATCGAATATCAAGCTCCCCGTTGAACTCATTGCGGGCAAAACCGCGTAGTTCATCCTGTGCCAAAAGAATTCCTCAAACGCCTCCGATGACCGTTCGCCGGCATATGTCAACCGTTTACCGACGACTGGAACTGCGAAAAGACGTATTGATATGAAAACGTTTGACATATGAAAACGATTGACATATCTTGCCATTGTACCGAGTTAGTATGTCGTGGAAAGGAAGTCTCGGATGCACAAGGTGTATTACCAGCCTGAGGGAATTTGGGTAGGCGACATCATGCCGTACGGCGAGGACGGCACGTTCTATCTCTATCATCAGCGTGACACGCGTAACCCCGAACCTTTCGGAGAGCCGTTTGGCTGGGCACTCGCTACGACCAAGGATTTCGTCAACTACAAGGACTTTGGCGAGAGCCTTGAGCGTGGCGGCGACGAGGAAGTCGACCAGTACATTTATGCCGGCACGGTGTTTAAGGTGGGCGACAAGTACCATGCGCTCTACACTGGTTGCAATCGCGATAAGGTCCGCGCACGTTTGATGAAGCAGGTTCTTCTTCACGCAACGAGCGACGACGCCGTCAAGTGGGAGAAGAACATCGCCGAGACGCTGCTTCCGCCCCAGGAGGGTTACGATGACCGCAACTGGCGCGATCCCTTTGTGCTTTGGGATGAGGAGAACGAAGAGTACATGCTCATCCTCGGCACGCGTGTGGGCGAGGACAAGCGTCTGATGACCGGCCGCCTGGTCAAGTTCACCTCCAAGGATCTGACCAACTGGGAGTTCCAGGGCGACTGGTGGAACCCGGGCCTGTACACCATGTTTGAGATGCCTGATCTCTTTAAGATGGGCGACTGGTGGTACCTCGTCTTTTCCGAGTACAGCGACGGCAACAAGACCCGTTACCGCATGTCCAAGTCCATCAACGGTCCTTGGATTACCCCCGCTGACGACTCCTTCGACGGCCGCGCGTACTACGCCGCTCGCACCGCATTCGATGGCGAGCGTCGCGTTCTCTTTGGTTGGGTTCCTACGCGTGACGAGGGCGGCGACCCCAGCTCTTACCTATGGGGTGGCACCTTTATGCCCCTCGAGATCGTTCAGCGTGCCGACGGAACGCTCGGCACCAAGCTCCCCGACAGCATGCTTGGCGCCTTTGGCGAGGCTAAGGCAGTCGAGACCTTTGAGCTTTCCTGCGAGTCGGGCAAGGTCGAGCAGGTGCTCGCCGCAGATGCCGGCTCCACCTACTTGCTCGATGCCGACATTGAGCTCGGCGGTAACGCTGCCGGCTTCTCGGTCAAGTTCGCCGAGGACGCCGAGACCGGTCTTGCCTATGAGTTCCGCGCCAACCTGCGCGAGGGCAAGCTCGAGTTCACGCCGGCTCCCCAGTACCCGTGGTTCCAGGTCAACAACATGGGCCTCGAGCGTCCGTTGTTCTTTAAGGGCGAGGGCACTCACCATGTGCGTCTGGTCGTCGACGACGACATCGCGACCATCTTTGTCGATGACGTTGCGCTCAACGCTCGCTTCTGCAACAAGCAGGGCCAGGGTGTGGCGCTTACCGTCACCGACGGTGCGCTCAAGTGCGCAAACGCAACGATCGCGTCTCTGTAGCGGCAACGAACCGTTTTATGATTTAGAAAAGGAATGGAGAGGAACA
>JAEZNV010000126.1 GCA_023441725.1 Actinomycetes bacterium
CTACCGCCTGTTTGCGCTATATCCCAAATCTGAGGTCATGTCTGACAGGATTTCATTTGTCGCCGTCGGCGTCTTGGTGTGCCTTGCGTTTTGGGTCGTGGTACTGTTGGCTCGAAATATCGCTGACCACCGCAATTTGGTCGAAAAGGATAAACAGCTCGGCATTATCAATGCCATAAGCGCCATCTACGATTCGACCTTCCTTTTGCATCTTGACACCCTCGAGATCGAGGGAATCAATATGTCGCCGGCGATAGCGAAGATGTTTGCCGAGCATAGCGAGGCATATGACTTTATGGACACGGTCTGCCGGGATATCGTGAGCCCCGAAAGCCGCGAAGCGGTTGTGGGGCTCGTAGATATAAGTACGCTTCGTGAACGCATGGAGGGCGTACCGTACTTGGCTGCCGAGGTGCGAGATTGTCGAGGCACTTGGTACTCGCTACAGGTTGTCCCCCAGCATCGCGATGAGCAAGGCCGCCTGGATTCGGTCGTCGTTGCGACGCACAACATATCGATGATCAAGCATGCCGAGGAGCTGTCATACCAAGATAAACTGACGGGGCTTCGCAACCGCAACTATCTGGAATCGCGTGGAGATAGCCTGGTAAACGAGGACTTGCCAGTGAGCGTGATTATGGTGGACTGTAATTATCTCAAGCGGACCAACGACATTTATGGTCACGAGATGGGGGATGAACTGCTGCGACGGACGGCGTCCGTGCTGCGGCGGGTGGCTGGTGCGGATTACCTGCCGATGCGCGTTGGCGGCGACGAGTTTTTGCTGGTTTGCCCCCATACTGACAACGAGTCTGCGCTCGGGCTGGAACAGGATCTTCGTCTCGGTCTTGCCGCGGTAAGCGATGAGACCCTGACGGTCAGCGCATCGATTGGCGTGGCGACCGTCGAGACGGCTGGAAATAAGCTGGCCGATGTATATCGCGTCGCCGACCACAATATGTATCGGGAGAAGCGTATGGTCCACGTACAGGGTGCGGACTGCTAATCTTGCCCCCGCCAGTCCAAGCATCGTAGGATGTTGAATCGGTGCTTGCGATAATAAGTCGGTCCAGGCGGGGATAATAGACGTCTGAAATTTCTTTCTGAGAGGGGATCTCAATGATTAGTTTTGACTACAAGCCTCAGGGTGTATGCTCTCGCAATATTCACCTCAATCTCTCTGACGATGGCAGCAAGGTGTTGGGCGTCGAGTTTACCGGCGGCTGCGATGGCAACCTCAAGGCCATCTCCAGGCTGGTCGAAGGCGCTCCCGCCGATCGCGTAATCGAGGTTCTCGCCGGTAATACCTGCGGTATGAAAAAGACCTCTTGCGCCGATCAGCTTACGCGCGCTATCGAGGCCGCTCGCGCAGAGATCGCCTAATGAGCATCGCTGATCGCTTTAAGAATGGAATAACGCGTCGAGGTTTTGTGCTGGGTGGCGCCGCTACCGGTGCTGCTGCCGTACTGGCCGGTTGCTCGAAAAAAACGGGCACGAGTGATGACGTCGCTGGCGAGCCTCAGGTTATCAAGGACGATTCGAAGATTGTCTCGATCACCGATGAGTACGAAGCTGTCGATATCGATCTTGAGCCAGCGGCCTCATGGACACTGCCGCTGGGCACGCTGCTGTACTACTGCGATGGCGACTACGCTGCCGCGATGATGGCGCCTGCTTCTGCCCTGCATGCCAATACGCTTGGTGTGCTCAATCTGGGCGATGGCTCGCTTGCCACACTTATCGAGGATCCCATTGAGGGAACCGGCTATGCGTTTTACGACGTTCGCGCGGGTGATGGCGTGTTCGCGTGGGTCGAGATGAACTTTGCCAATGCGTCCTGGAAACTCTATGCGCAAAACCTTGTAGGCTCCTCCCTTACCGGCAACGCTGTCGAGCTCGACCGCGGTGGCGAAAACTACGATCCGCCGCTCTTCACAGCGTATGGGTCGTCGGTCATCTGGTATAAGATGCCTTCGTCCGGCGGCACCAAGACGAGTAGCGATTCGTGCTGCTACCGTCAGTCGCCCAGCGAGTCCAAGCCTGAGATTATTTGGAAGTCGACGGGCCGCTTCGCATCCGCCCCGCGTGTGAGCGACGGCATCCTGACCATCTCGCCCCGCGTGCACAATGATGAGGGCGTCTATTACGGTATGACGGCGATCGACCTGACTGACGGCAACAACACGAAGCGAGCTCAGCTGGTGCTGCCTTCGTCGGTTTCGCCTTTCGAGGCCGTGTATATGGGCGACACCTTCGTGTTCTCCATTGAGGCGACGTATAGCGGTGTGGGTAGCCTGGGCAATATGGGCACCTATATCGGTAACGAGGGCGGGCCGTATCTCTTCCTTTCGCGTGAGCCGCTCGCGTGCGCTGCGGGAAGGAAAAACAAATACCTGGTTAAAGTTCAGGCGTCGCATTTTTTGATTGACACTTCGGCTAAGACCTACGGCTCGCTTCTGTCACCCGACCGAGCTTTGGAGTATGGCGATTATCCTGCTACGGCGGGTAAATCGAACTCGTTCTTAACGTACGCAACGGTGCGTAACAGCCAGGGAATTCCCGAGACGGTTACCGCTCGCTTGTTCTCTCTTTAGTCTCCGAGGGGTTAAAAAGGCGTCGACAGGGGAATAAGCGCGTTGTGACTATGAGTACCGCCCGCCGAGCTATCGCACCCATGCGATACCCGGTGGGCTCAGGTGCGTTAAAATGAGCTTGTTCTTAGCTAATTGAGACAGGGGGGCCGTGTTATGGCTTCAGATGCAAAAAAGATTCTGCTGGTCGAGGATGAGAAGGCAATCCGTGACGCTGTCGCTGCCTATCTCGAGCGCGAGGGCTATTGGGTTGTGGGCGTGGGCGACGGCCAGTCCGCTATCGAGGAGTTCGAGAAGCATCAGTTCGACCTGGTCGTGCTCGACCTCATGCTCCCCAAGATTCCGGGCGAGCGCGTTTGCCGCACCATTCGCGACACCTCGGATGTCCCCATCATTATGCTGACGGCCAAGGGCGAGATTGAGGACCGTATTATCGGCCTCGAGCTCGGTGCCGACGACTACCTGATCAAGCCGTTCTCGCCGCGCGAGCTTGTCGCGCGCGTGCGCGCCTTGTTCCGCCGTGCCCACCAGGCCGATGAGCCGGCCGTCGAGGTGCTCGACTTTGGCGATCTGGTCATCGACATCTCGGGCCACAAGATTTTGGTCGAGGGCAAGGAAGTCGACCTGACGGCTTCCGAGTTCAAGCTGCTTACCACGCTTGCCCGTCACCCCGGCCGCGTCTACAACCGCATGGAGCTGGTCGAGAAGGTGCTCGGCTACGACTTTGAGGGTTACGAGCGCACCATCGACAGCCACGTGAAGAACCTTCGCGCCAAGCTGGGCGACGACCCCAAGAAGCCCAAGTGGCTCTACACCGTCCACGGTGTCGGCTACCGCTTCGAGGCTCCGACCAAGACCGATAAGTCGGACGAGAAATAAAGGAAATCACATATGACACCTGCGCGCTTTGAAATCGGGCAAAAGCATAAGCAGGAGAACGAGGCGGGTTCCAAGGCTAGTTGGAACACGCCTCGTTCCGATTCGCGGCCAACGATGAGCTATCCCTCGCGCATGGCCCTGGCTTTTGCCCTGACATCGCTCATGACGGTATTGGTGCTGGTGGGCGTAGTCTCCGTTGTATGGGGCACGGTTTTTACGGATTACACGCGCTCCAATATTGTCGAAATCGCCAATTCCGCTGCCGAAAAGCTGGCAACGTCATATGAGGAAAACGGTTCTTGGACTGCGGGGGAGCTGCGTACGGTCGCGACATCGAGCTTGGTGTCCGACGATCTTGGTATGCAGGTCGTCAATAAAAAGGGCGTCATCGTCTACGACGACTCGTGGCCCTCGGCAAGCGCTACTGCCGATGTACGCGAAAATCAGGCGACGACCGATGGTACGAGCGGAAAGAAGGCATCGCACAGTCCAGTCTCGTCTGCTCCCACCGATTCCAATAGTGTTGCCAACGTTGAGATCGTGACATCCTCCGGCGAGCACGTGGGTCAGGTCAAATTGTGGGCGATTGGCTCCGATGCCCTGCTCACCAGGGCAGACTCAGCATTCAGAGAGAAGACCTTTAACGCCATGGCCCTTGCCGCGGTTGTGGCCGTCTGCATCTCGGTCGTTATCGGAGCGCTCATGTCGCGCATGCTCACCAAGCCGATTCATCGTATTACCAGCACCGCCAAGCAGATTCGCGATGGAGACCTGTCCGCTCGTACGGGCTTGCGCGGCGATGATGAGATCGATCAGCTGGGAGAGACCTTCGACGAGATGGCCACCTCGCTCGAAAAGGATATGAAGCACGAGAAGCGCCTGACCTCTGATGTTGCCCACGAGCTGCGTACGCCGCTCATGGCCATGCTTGCAACGGTCGAGGCCATGCAGGACGGCGTGTATCCCACCGACGACGAGCATCTGGAGACGGTCGCTTCCGAGACGCGTCGCCTGGCCCGTCTGGTTCAGCAGATGCTCGACCTGTCGCGCATGGAAAACAGTACCGCGCCGCTCAACCTGGAGCCGGTGGATATGGTGCCGTTTGTGCGTTCGATTGTGAATGGCCAGGAGCGCCTGTTTGCCGACCGTGACCTGCGTTTGCGCTTTGCAGATGAGACGCAGGGCCACGATGACGTGGTCGAGGCAGATCCCGACATGATCACGCAATGCGTTATCAACCTCATGAGCAACGCCATGCGTTACACCCCCGAGGGGGGTTGGGTCGTGGTTTCGGTGCTCAGCGACCGCAAGCACGTCGATATCGCGGTTTCGGATACGGGCATCGGTATCGCCAAGGATGATTTGTCGCGCATCTTCGGTCGTTTTTGGCGTGCCGACGCCAGTCGCGCCCGCGAGGCGGGTGGTCTGGGCGTGGGCCTCGCCGTGACCAAGCAGATTGTCGAGCGTCATCACGGCTACATATCCGTGGAGTCGGAGCTTGGAAAGGGTACGACTTTTACGATTCATCTGCCTCGCGAGCACACGGCGGACGCGGCATCTACTACAATGGAGCACTAGCTTTTCGCTATTCGGTGAAGGAGGGGGTTTCGTCCCTGCCGCTCCGAGTTTGCGAAAACGTGCGGGAAAGAACCCGCATTACTGTCGTATTTTGGTAAGGAGTGACTCACGTGACAACGATGGAGCGTCGTCCGGATTCCCGTGGCAAGGTTCGTGATATCTATGATGCCGGTGAAAACCTGCTGATGGTCGCCACCGACCGCATTTCTGCGTTCGACTTCATTCTCCCCGACGAGATTCCGTTTAAGGGAGAGGTGCTCAACCGCATCTCGGCATTCTGGTTTGATAAGTTTGCCGACATCGTTCCCAACCACCTCGTCTCCATCGACCCGGCGGATTTCCCCGAGGAGTTTGCCGAGTATCGTGACTACCTCGCAGGCCGCGCCATGCTGGTCAAGAAGGCCCAGACGATTCCTATCGAGTGCATCGTCCGCGGCTATCTGACCGGTTCGGGCAAGAA
>JAEZNV010000180.1 GCA_023441725.1 Actinomycetes bacterium
ATCCATGGGTTCCACCGAGGAGATGCGCACGTGGGCGATCTCGGTGCGCTCCATGATGGCCTGGAGCAGCTCATCGATCTCGACATGTTCGTCGGTCGCGCTCTTGCCGTCATAGGCACCCAGATTCACGCCGGTCAGCACGACCTCGGGCACGCCGGCCTCCTGAGCTTCACGCACCTGTTCAAGCACGGACTCGACGGGCACGGAACGCTCGGGGCCGCGGGCCTTCCACACGATGCAATAGGTACAGCGGTGGTTGCAGCCATCCTGAATCTTCACGCCCAGCCGCGAACGACCGAGCGCATCGACCACGTCGCCATCGCTGCAGGCGGGCACGCTATCGGATTCGACGCCCAGCACCTCGCAGACGCGCTCGGCGACGTCAATCTTGGACGGTTCGGCGATCACGCGATCGGAAAGCTCCAGCAGCTCCTCGGGATGCAGGTTGACGACGCAGCCGGTTACGACCACGTAAGGCTCGCCGGGATAGGCCAGGGCGTGACGGACGGCCTTGCGGGTCTTGGCCTCGGCCTCCCCCGTCACGGCACAGGTATTGATAACGATCAGTTCGGCGTCCCGGGGCTCCACCATCGCAAAGCCCAGGCGCATAAGATCGGCGGTGATACGGTCGGACTCAACCCGGTTGACACGGCAACCGAGGTTGAGGACGGAAATGTGGGGTGCGAGCACACGGGCTCCTTAATCGAGGATGTCGTCGAGGGCACTCTTGATACGGTCGGTCACCGACTTCTTACCGGATGCGACGTCATCGCCCATCTCGTCGGCAAAGGCGCGAAGCAGCTCGCGCTGCTTGTTGGAGAGATTGGTGGGGACGACCACGCGAAGCTGCACGATCAGACGACCGCGCGAACCGCCGCCGCCGATACGCGGCATGCCGTAATTGTTGACGCTCACGGTGTCACCGTACTGTGTGCCGGCGGGGACGCACAGCTTGACGACCTCGTCAGGCATAATGCCCTCGACCTCAATCTCGCAACCGAGCGCGGCCTGAGCAATCGAGATATCGCTCACCAGGTACAGGTCATCGCCATTACGCTTAAAACGCTCGTGGTCGGCGACGCGCACGTTGACGATCAGGTCGCCCGACGGCTCGCCACGAAGGCCGGCCTCTCCAAATCCACTCACGCGCAGCTGGCGACCGGTCGAAACACCGGCGGGAATATCGATGTCAATCTTTTCGTGAGAAGGCGTGCGGCCCTGGCCATCACAAGTCTCGCAGGGATGATCGATGACCGTGCCTTCGCCGTGGCAGTCGGGACAGGGCGAAGAGGACTGAACCTGGCCCAGGAAAGAACGCTGGACCGTCGTCACATAGCCCGTGCCGTGACAGCGGCTGCACTGCTTTTCGGTCGCGCCCTCGGCCTTGCCGGTACCATTACAGTCATCGCAAGGGGCAAGGCGGTCGTAGCTGATCGTCTTTTTGCAGCCGAGCGCCGCCTCCTCGAGCGTCACCGAAAGGGAAATGGCCATATCGCGGCCGCGACGACGCTCGCGGCGATTTCGGGCGCCACCGCCGGCACCGCCGCCAAAGAACGACGAGAAGAGGTCGTCCATACCCATGCCGCCAAAGATATCGTTGATATCGACATAGCCAGAACCACCGGGGCCGTCCGCGGTACCGTAACGGTCGTAGTTAGCACGCTTCTGCTCGTCGGAAAGAACGGAATAGGCCTCGTTGAGCTCTTTGAACTTGGCCTCGGCCTCGGGGTCGTCCGAAACATCCGGGTGTACCGTACGGGCTTTCTTTAGAAACGCGCGCTTGATCGTCCGCGCGTCGGCATCCTTGTCAACGCCAAGTACCTCGTAGTAATCCCTATTTTCCGACACGACCGAATCCTTCCAACTTTCATTATTGTCACAGTGCGTCCTATACCCAAGCTGGGCCGGCCGCAAACAGAGGGTTTGATGTTATTGCATCCCGTAGGGCGAAAGCATGGCCTGCTGCGAGCAGCTCGCAAACCAGACCGACACGAGCGCAAACATAAAGCCGTTGGCAAAACCATTGGCAAACTGCATCGCGCCGCGCTTCCACCACAGCAGGCTGCGATGAAGCACGCCGTCCGACAGCACCATGAACAAGCCCATGGCAAACGGAATGAAGCACATCATGGCGAAGGCGGAGAACACGCCCGAGATGGCCGACAGCACCAAAAACGGAGCGATGATGCCCATGAGGTAGAAGCCGGTGCGAGCCTTACCCTCCAGGCGCTCGGCCTCAACGTGCGCACGACCGACCAGATCGCCGCCCGAAGCGCCGTTCGTGCCGGCGTGACCCATGTTGGGGATGCGCACCTCGTCGCCATCATGCGTGCCGGCGGGAAACTCAATCGTCTGCTCGGAGGTCACACGGACACGGCCGCTGCCACCGCAATCGGGGCACGGGTCGGCAACGACCTTGCCGGAACCGCCGCACTCAGGACAAACCGTCTGGAACGTGCCCGCACCAAACAGGAAAGACAGGTCGACATCGATATGGCCGCGACCACCGCAGCTCGGACAGGTGTGGGCATGCTCTGACGAAACGGAGCCCGATCCGCCACAATGTCCGCAGGTGTCAAAGCGGGTGTAGCGAACGGTCTTGTGGGCACCGCCCTTAGCCTCCTTGGCGTCGAGCTTGATATCGACGACCACGTTGGCGCCACTCTCGGGGTTGTAGGCCGCCTGGCCGCGACGGGGCTGGCCCCAGGCGCCCCCGAAGGGGAAACCGCCGTCAAAGGGATTGCCGTAACCGGCGCTGCCGGCATAGCCACCGCCATAGGGCGAAGCCGTCGGTGCACCGGCAAAGGGATTACCCGACCGCATGGCGTCGTAACGCGCACGCTTCTGCTCGTCCGAGAGCACGGCGTAGGCCTCGGAAACCTCTTTAAACTTTTCCTCGGCATCCGGCTCTTTATTGACGTCCGGATGGAGCTTGCGGGCCTTTTGCTGGAAAGCCTTTTGAATATCACGCGAGGTGGCGTCCTTGGAGACACCCAAGATCTCGTAGTAATCTTTTTCGTTCATCGTCGCCATGCGCGGCAACCTCCTGCTCACAGCAGCGTATATATTGCGGTAATTCTACCCGAGCGGCCTAGGCTAGACCCCAAAACAGCTCGAACAGCATATTTCCATCGAGCCAGCCCAGGTGGGTCGGCGCTAAACGGGCGCGGGCGCGACCTGCGATAACGTCTTTTGAGGTGACGCGCCCCGCATGTCCTTCAACATGATCGGGCACCCAGGTGGCAAGGTCCAACTCGAGCGCACGGTCGCAGGCCGCCGCCAGTTCGTCTGCAGCAATCACGCTTGCCGAGTGAACCAACAGTTCGGGCCCAATGCCACGCGTCATGCGGCAGGCGAGCATCAAATCCTCGGCCGCCGCCTCGCGATGCGACAGGTACTCGGCCTCAAACGCTGTAGCGCCATCGTCACGTTGCACCAGTCGCACGCGATGCGCATCGCCACGAGCGGGAACGTCAGGAAACAGCCCGGCCAAGCGATCGAAATCCTCGGCATCGAGCATACCCGCGGCAGAACGACCCAAACCCAAATAGCCCTGTCCGGTCCAATAGGCAATGTTGTGGGCGCATTCATGCCCATCGAGCGCGTAGCTCGCCACCTCATACGGATGGTAGCCCGCCGAACTCAGCCGCTCGCGCGCAACGTCCATGCATGCGGCTTGGAAATCCTCATCGGGCTCAAGCGACTCGTCACGGCGCGCCATGCGATAGAGGGGCGTCCCCTCCTCGAGCGTGAGCGGATAAACCGACACATGATGCGGGGCCGCCGCAAGCACGCCATCGAGCGTGCACCGCCAGCTCGCGGCAGTTTGCCCGGGAAGCCCGCACATAAGGTCGCACGACACATCAAGCCCAGCGTTCTTGACCGTCGCGATGGCAGCGAGCGCCCGATCGGCATCGTGAATACGGCCAATCGCAGCAAGCTCGGCGTTGTCGAGGGTTTGGACTCCCAGAGAAATGCGCGTGACGCCCACCCCGGCAAGCGCCGCGGTGAGCTGCGAAGTCAACGACTCAGGATTAGCCTCGCAGGTAAACTCAACGGGCTTACACCACGCAGAGATACGCCGGGCGAGTTCTACCAGACGCTCCCCCGCCAGCGATGGCGTGCCGCCGCCAACATAGACGGTGCGGACCTGCGCAAACGCCCCGGCGTCTCCAAAGGCATCGAGCCGCGCATGCAGCTGCTCAAAATAGGCATCGAGCGCAGCACCCAGGTCGCACGGAGCGAAGCTGCGCGAATCAAAGTCGCAATAGCGGCATTTTTGAGCGCAAAACGGCACGTGCACATACAGCGCGGTAACGGCCACCCTTAAGCCTCCAGCGGATGAGCGGGCACCGACTCACCGGCGGCAAGCGCGGCCTCGCAGGCCACCACGTCACGCTCGATATCATCGACCAGCGCCATAAACTCCTCGTACGTGGAGCAGCGCACCACCCGAGCGCGCCAAGCGGCGGCATGAGGCATGCCCTTTAAGTACCAGCTTGCATACGTACGGGCGCGCGACATAAGCGGCAGAAGCTCGTGCGTCAACGTCAGGTGCTCACGCAGAGCCTCCAGGCGCTCGACCGAGGAGCGAGAAGGAACCGGCGTGCTATCGAGTGCAAGGGCTCGGGCATCGCCGAACACCCACGGATTGCCGTAGATGCCGCGCGCGATAAACACCGCGCTGGCACCCGAGCCGCTCAGTCGCTCCGCTGCGTCCTCGGCCGAGAACACATCGCCCGAACCAATCACGGGAATCTCGACGGCGTCGGCAACCTCATCGACGACAGACCAGTCGGCCTGGCCCGTATAGAGCTGCGTGGCACAACGACCGTGCACGGCAACTGCGGAGGCACCCGCCCCTTCGAGCATCTGGGCAAACGTTGCGGCGTTGCGATCCTCGGCATAAAAACCCTTGCGGATCTTCACGGTCACGGGAACATGCGCCGCGCCCACCGCTGCCTCGACAATCTTCTCGGCCAGGTCGGGCGTGCGCATAAGCGCCGAGCCCTCGCCCTTGGTAACGACCTTGCGAGCCGGACAGGCCATGTTGATATCGATCAATGACAGGCGATCGCCCACGCGTTCCTCGACGGCAGCGACGGCACTCGCAAACTGATCGGGCTTGGAGCCAAAGAGCTGCACGCAAATCTGCTGCTCCTCGTCGGCCGGCAACACCAGGCGCCACGTCTTGTTGCTGGCATAGGCAAGGCCTGCAACACTCACCATCTCGCTGTAGCAAAGGTTGGCACCGCGACGGCGACACATGATGCGATAGGCGGGGTCGGTTACGCCCGCCATGGGAGCCATAAGGAACGGCTGCTCGGCATAGGCGCCCAGCAGCCGCTTGCTGTATTCAGAAAGCACCATGGACCTACTCGTCCACCTTGAGGATCGCCATAAAGGCCTCCTGCGGAACCTCGACCGAGCCGATGGCCTTCATGCGCTTCTTGCCCTCTTTCTGCTTCTCGAGCAGTTTGCGCTTACGCGAGATATCGCCACCATAGCACTTGGCCAAAACGTCCTTGCGGCGCGCCTTGACGGTGGAGCGGGCGATGATCTTGTTGCCGATGGCGCCCTGGATAGGCACCTCGAACAGCTGGCGCGGGATAATTTCCTTGAGCTTGTCGCACAGGCCGCGGGCCAGGCCGTAGGCCTTATCCTTGTGCACGATAAACGAAAGCGCGTCCACCTCGTCGCCCGAAAGCAGGATGTCAAGCTTGACGAGCTCGGAGGGGCGATATTCGTTGAACTCGTAGTCGAGCGAGGCGTAACCCTTGGTGCGGCTCTTGAGCTGATCGAAGAAGTCCAAGATGAGCTCGGCGAGCGGCATATCAAAGCGCA
>JAEZNV010000071.1 GCA_023441725.1 Actinomycetes bacterium
CGGGCGGGGCCCCCCACGGGGATTAACTAGCGCTGGGCGGCGGCCTCGAGGAGGGCGTCCCAGATGGCCAGCGCTGCGGCTGCTTCGGCTACGGGGACGGCGCGCGGTACGATGCAGGGATCGTGGCGGCCGTGGACCGAGAGCTCAGCATTTTCCATAGCGTCCATGTCCACCGTCTGTTGCTCGCGTCCAATGGAGGGCGTGGGCTTTACGGCCATGCGCCACATGACGGGTGCGCCGGTCGAAATACCGCCCAGGATGCCGCCGGCGTTGTTGGACTCGACCTCGATCTCACCGGTCTCGGCATCAATGCGATATGGGTCGTTATTCTCGCTGCCGCGCATGGCAGCGACGGCAAAGCCCATGCCAAACTCCACGCCCTTCACGGCGGGAATCCCAAACGCGATCTGCGCGATTCGGTTCTCGATGCCGTCGAACATGGGGTCGCCGATGCCCGCGGGCAGGCCGTAAATGCCGCACTCCACGATGCCGCCAATGCTGTCGAGCTCGTCGCGCGCGGCCAGGATCTCCTCGCGCATGCGACCGGCAGCCGCCGCGTCGATGCACGGCAGGTCGTTCTCCAGGATCGCCTTGCGGTCGGCCTCGCGATAGACCATGTCGTCCATGGGCAGATCGGAGATGCCACCGATCTGCGCCACGTGCGCCATCACGTTAATGCCGCGGGCCTCGAGCGCCTGCAGCGCGATGCCGCCCGCGATGCATAAGGGCGCCGTCAGGCGGCCGGAGAAGTGTCCGCCGCCGGCGACGTCGTGCATGTTGTGGTACTTCATGCGAGCCGGGAAATCCGCATGGCCCGGGCGGGGCTTGCGGCGCAGCTCGGAGTAGTCCTTGGAGCGCGTGTTGGTGTTCTCGATGATCGCGGCGATAGGCGCGCCCGTGGTGTGTCCATCAACTATTCCGGCGATAATGTGGGCGGCGTCGGCCTCGCGGCGCTTGGTCGCGGTCTCGTCTCGGCCGGGGGCGCGGCGGTCCAAAAAGGCCTGCAGCTGCTCTAAGTCAACGGTGATACCTGCCGGAATGCCATCGAGCGAGCAGCCGATGGCGGGGGAGTGCGACTGGCCGAAGATGCTTACGTGCAAGACGTTGCCAAAGGTCGAGGACATGCTATTCCTCCTCGAGCGTGACCTTGCCGCCCAACAGGCGGTAGTGGTCGAAGAAATCGGGATAGGACTTGTTGACGGCCTCGGCGCCGTGGATCACGACCTCGCCGGTGGCGCGACTCGCGGCGATGGCGGCCATCATGGCGATGCGGTGGTCGTTGTGCGAATCGACCTCGCCGCCGGTAAGGGCATCGACGCCCTTGATGATGAGGTCGTCGCCGGCGATGCGCACCTGCGCGCCCAGCGCGGTGAGCTCGCGGGTGGTGGTGGCCAGACGGTCAGATTCCTTGATGCGCAGGCGCGCACAGTCGCGGATGAACGTGCGGCCCTGAGCCAGCGATGCTACGGCCGAGATGACGGGCACCAGGTCCGGAATGTCGTGGGCGCTCATCTCAAAGCCGGCAAGCTTGTCGGACTGGACGGTGGCGGCGTTCGTGGAGCGCACGATGCGGGCGCCAAAGCGCGAAAGCGCGGCGAGCACGTTGCGGTCGCCCTGCGCGGAACTCAGCGACACGCCTTCCACGGTGATGGGGTCAGAGCCGATGGCGCCGGCGCACAGCCAAAAGGCGGCGTTGGACCAGTCGCCCTCGACGGCTACGCTGCCGGGCGTGCGGTACGAGCCGCTGTTCACGCGGAAGTTCGTGACCTCGGGCTGGCCGTCCTTGGCTGGAATGCGCTCGACGTTGACCTCGACACCGAAGGCCTTCATGGCCTGGATCGTCAGGTTGATGTAGGGCCGGCTCTCGATGAGTCCGGTTACCTGCACGCAGGAGGGCTGGGCCAGCAGCGGGGCTGCCAGCAGCAGGCCGGAGATATACTGCGAGCTCACGTTGCCCGGAAGCACAAAGGTGCCCGGGCGCATGCGGCCGCTCATCTTGAGCGGAAAACCGCCCAGACCCTGCAGGTCGCAACCGGCGGCGATGATCTCGTCCGAGAGCGGGGAGAGCGGGCGTGCGCCTAGACGGCCCTGTCCCACAAAGGTTGCCTCCGCGCCCAGCGCGCAGGCAACAGGCAGCATAAAGCGCAGCGTGGAGCCGCTCTCACCACAGTCGAGCGTGCCGCCGGCAAGGGCCTTGAGCAGGCCAAATTCAATGCTCTTCATGGTGGGGTGGACTTGGAAGCCGTCCTCGACGGTCTCGATGCGGGCGCCGAGCGCCGTGAGGCAGCGCACCGTGGCCTCGATATCGGCGCAGGTCGTGTTGCAGGCAACGTGCGTCTCGCCGTTGGCAAGCGCGGCGCAGATGATGAGGCGATGCGCCATCGATTTGGACGCGATGGCGGGAACGGTGCCCTTGAGCGGGGACGGGGTGATGCGGGCTAACATGCGGAAACGTCTCCCTTCTGGCCGAGGCCCTCGGCAATCAAATCGTGGAAGGTGGAAAGCGGCGTGCGGTCGATGCTGCAACGGCCAATGTCGTGCGGAATTACCAGGTCGATGGCGTCGCCCGCGCGCTTTTTGTCGTGGAGCGCCTCGGCAAAGACGGCATCGGCATCTAGGTCGCAGCGGGTCTTGAGGCCATGGCGGGCGCAGAGCTCCTCAATACGATCGGGCAGCTTGGCGTCGCAAACGCCATGCAGGGCTGCGGCGCGCGTGATGATGCCCATGCCAATCGACACGCAGTTGCCGTGGCCGAGCTCAAAGTGCTCGCAGGCCTCGACGGCGTGTCCGGCACTGTGTCCAAAGTTGAGCAGCTTTCGCTGGTTGGTCTCGCGCTCGTCGGCAACGACCACGGCGCGCTTAATGTCGATATTGCGGGCGATGATAAGCGCCACACGGGCCACGTCGCGGTTCAGCAGCTCAAGCGTGAGCGGGGTCTTCTCCAGCTTGGCAAAGAGCTCGGGGTCGGCGATCACGGCGTGCTTGACGACCTCGCCGCAGCCGTCGGCGAACTGCTGGTGCGTGAGGGTTGCCAGACACCCCACGTCGGCGATGACCACGCTCGGCTGCCAAAAGGCGCCGGCCAGGTTCTTGCCGGCTGCCAGGTCGATGGCCGTCTTGCCGCCGACCGACGAATCCACCATGGCGAGCAGGCTTGTGGGAATCTGCACAAACTTGCAGCCGCGCATGTAGGTGGCGGCCACAAAGCCCGCCACGTCGCCCACGACGCCGCCGCCGAGCGCCACGATCACGTCGGAGCGCGATAGCTCGTGCTCGGCCACAAACTCCAAAATGGCAACGTAGGTCTCGGCACGCTTATGGGCCTCGCCGGCCTCGAAGGTGCAGATGCTCACCTCGTAGCCTGCGGATTCGAGGCTCTGCTTAACGGGCATCTGGTAGAGGGGACCAACGTTGGTGTCCGTTACGATGACGGCGCGCGAGCCGCCGGCGGTGGCGCGTACGAGCGGGCCTGCCTGCTCCAGCAAAAACGTGCCCACATGCACCTGGTAGGGGCGTGCGGTGTCGATATCGATGGTAATCGCCATAAGCTTCGGTCCTTTCGACCTGGCGTGATGGGTGGTCTAGTGGGAGGCCTCGTCGTCGAGCGCGCGCTTGATGCGGTCGCCCTCGGCAAGGAGATTCTCCAGATAGCGCTGGTTGCGGTCCTTAAGGGCGCGGCTGTAGGCGCCGAGCGATTCGATCAGATGGTCGATCTCGAAGGCGAGCGCATCGGCGTCGTCGATCATGAGCTCGGACCACATCTGCGGATTGAGGTGCGCCACGCGGGTGAGGTCGCGGTAGCTGCCGGCCGAAAAGCCGTGATGGACCTGAGCGGTCGGGCTCTTAACATAGGCGTTGGAGACGACGTGCGCGAGCTGGCTCGTAAAGGCGATGACGCGGTCGTGCTCGGCGGCGCTCGTTACGCTGAACTTGCCAAAGCCCAAGGGGCGTACCATCTCGCGCACCTGGCCCAAAAGCTCCAGCTTAAGTGCGTCGTTCACCGCGGGCGGTACAAGCACGAGCGGTGCTCCCTGGAACAGGTCGGCGCGGGAATGCGCGTAGCCCGAGAACTGCGTGCCCGCCATGGGGTGCGCGCCCACAAAGTAAAAACCGTGCTCGCGGGCAAGCTCAAAGGCGCGCTCGCACACGATGCCCTTGACGCCCACGGTGTCGATCACCACGGGGCCCATGATGGCCTCGGTGTCGGTGGCGTCGGCGAGTGCCTGGGCGTGCGTCTCGAGCCACTCGATGCAGGCCTCGGGGTAGCAAGCCAGGACGATGATGTCGCACTCGCCGAGCGTCTCGTCGTTGAGCTCGCCGGCAACGGTGCCCATGCTGGCGGCCGTCATGACGTCGTCATCGGGGTCCCAGGCCAGCACGCGGACGCCCGCCTGCGCATAGCCGCGGGCAAAGCTGCCGCCGATGAGGCCCAGGCCCACGATGCCGGCGCACTTGGGGCCACCCTGGTTGACGCGTGCGTTTCTCACCGTACCCATGGGCTACTCCTGAACGGTCTCTTGGCAGACGACCTCGCGGATGGCGCGGATGCGGCGCATGGTGTCGTCGAACTGGTCGGGGGTGAGGGCCTGAGCGCCGTCGGACCAAGCGTGGCTCGGGTCGTCGTGGACCTCGATCTCCAGACCGTTGGCGCCGCAGGCAGTCGCGGCGAGCGCCATGGGCTCAACATAGCGGGTGTAGCCGGTGGCGTGGCTGGGGTCGGCGACGACGGGCAGGTGCGACAGGTGGTGCAGCACCGGCACGGCGTTGAGGTCGAAGGTGTTGCGGGTGCGGGTCTCGAAGGTGCGGATGCCGCGCTCGCACAGGATGACGTTGTCGTTGCCCTCGCTCATGATGTACTCGGCTGCCATAAGCAGCTCGTCGACGGTGCCGGACATGCCGCGCTTGAGCAGGATCGGGGTCTGCGTCTTGCCGACCTCCTTGAGCAGGGGGAAGTTCTGGGCGTTGCGAGCGCCGATCTGCATGACGTCGATCTTCTTGTCGAGGAAGACCTGCCCGTCGCGCGGGTCCATGATCTCTGTGACGATCGGCATGTCGAGCTCGGCGGATGCCTCGCGCAGCAGGTCCAGGCCGGCGGGACCCATGCCCTGGTAGGCGTACGGGGAGGTGCGGGGCTTGTAGGCGCCGCCGCGCAGCATCGTGGCGCCGGCGGCCTTCACGCGGCGGGCGATGCGGATGAGGTTCTCGCCCTCGACGGAGCACGGGCCGGCGATGACCTGGAACTGGTCGCCGCCGATCTTGACGCCGTGGCCGCAGTCGATGATGGAGTCCTCGGGGTGGAACTTGCGGTTGGCGCGCTTGAACGGCTCGGAGACGCGCTGCACGCGCTCGACGACGT
>JAEZNV010000073.1 GCA_023441725.1 Actinomycetes bacterium
CTCCCGAGAGCTACCTGGGCGAGGCCTGCGTCTGCCCCAAGTGCGGCGGCCATCACCTCAAGGCCGATAAGGACATCCTCGACGTGTGGTGGGATTCCGGCGTCTCCTGGAAGGCCGTCTGCGAGTATCGCCCTGAGCTTGAGTACCCGGCGGATGTGTACCTCGAGGGCTCCGACCAGCATCGTGGTTGGTTCCAGAGCTCGCTGCTCACCTCGGTGGGCGCCAACGGTCACGCTCCGTACAAGGCGGTCGTCTCGCAGGGCTTCACCCTCGACGGCCAGGGCCGCAAGATGTCCAAGTCGCTCGGCAACGTCATCGACCCCAACAAGGTCTGCGACGAGATGGGCGCCGACATCATCCGTCTGTGGGTTGCGTCCGTCGATACCAGCTCCGACGTGTCCATCGACCACGAGATTCTTGCTCGTACGTCCGATGCCTACCGTCGTTTCCGCAACACGCTGCGCTTCCTGCTCTCCGAGCTCGAGGGTCAGTTTGAGCCTGAGACCGACGGTGTCGCCTTTGCCGACCTGCTGCCGCTCGACAAGCTCATGGTTGCCCGTCTGACCCAGGTTCAGGCCGAGGTCGACGATGCCTACGCCAGCTACGAGTTCCCGCGCGCCTACCGTGCGCTTTACGACTTCGTGGTTACCGAGCTCTCCAACGTGTACCTCGACGCCCTGAAGGATCGTCTGTACTGCGACAAGCCCGGTTCGCTCGAGCGCCGTAGCGCCCAGACCGTGCTGGCCGAGCTCTTCTCGATGCTCATGCGCGACCTGCAGCCGATCCTGTCCTATACGGTCGACGAGGCCATGGCCTATGCGCCTGCCGGCTGCGTCGACCACCAGAAGTACGCCGCGCTGCTCGATTGGTACAAGTCGCCCATCACGCTCGACGAGGCCAATGAGTTCGAGGGCGTGCTCGAGGCTTCGCTCGAGCTCCGTAGCGCCGTGACCAAGGCCCTTGAGGATGCCCGCTCCGCTGGCATCTTCACTAAGAGCCAGCAGGTCCGCGTCAAGGCGGTCGTTCCCGCCGAGATGTATGCGCTGCTGACCGGCGACAAGGCCGTCGACCTCGCCGAGTTCTACATCGTCTCCGATGTTGAGCTGACCCAGGGCGAGGAGCTCTCCGTTGCCATCGAGGCTGCCGAGGGCGAGTGCTGCGACCGTTGCTGGAACTACCGCACCACCGTCGGCGAGTACAACGGCCACGCGCATATCTGCAAGCGCTGCGCGGAGGCGCTGAACTAGCCGTTGGGGACGTTCTTAAACGACTGTCAAACAAGAACGTCCCCAACGTCAACTTTTGTCACGTCCAAGCGGCATTCTGTTTTTCGGAATGCCGCTTTCGTTTTTAGCTGGTTATTTCGCTTGCGTTGGTGGATATGTCGTGCGTTCTGCTTATGGCAATATAAGATGGATTATTGCGTAAACGGAATTTGATTATCTGAGGGTAGGGGATTGATTTGGGTCGTGCTGGGGATATGACGCCGCCTTTGCGTTGGCGGTTGGGTGTTGCTGGTGGGGTAGCGCTTGTTGTGCTGCTTGTCGACCAGCTGACCAAGCTTGCGGTTCGTGCCGTGGGCGATGCTCTGCATGTGACTGTTATCCCCGGTGTCATCGACTTTATGTTTGTCCGCAATATCGGCGCTGCCTTTAGTATGGGTGAGGGGCATGGCATCGCGTTTGCCGTGCTGGCGTTGGCGGTCATTATCGCTATTGCCGTGTACCTCGTTCGTGCACCCCAGCTCGCCCATCTTGAGGTTGTGGGCATGGCGATGGTTGCGGGCGGTGCTATCGGCAACGCTATCGATCGTTTGGCCTTTGGCTTCGTGACCGATTTTATTGCCACCACCTTCATCGACTTCCCTGTCTTCAATGTGGCCGATATCGGCATTACCTTGGGCGTCGTGCTCGCCCTCTTTGGCTATATGTTCTTGAGCCCCGCGGCCCGTGAGGTCGATGCGACCGCCGAGCTTAACGCTCGTGACGAGGCCCGCGCCAAGCGCAAGGCTAAACAACGTGGGGAGCGTGCCCGCAAGATTCGCGAAAGGAATGAGCGCTAATGGCCGACATCCATATTCTCGTTGCCGACGATTCCGCTGGTCAGCGTCTTGACGCCTATCTGGGCGCCAACGATGGCTGTCCCACGCGCTCTGCCTGCGCGCATCTGATCGAGGGAGGCGCCGTGGCCGTCAACGGCGAGACCTGCCTGTCAAAAAAGTATGCCGTGCGCTCCGGTGACCGCATCTCGGTCGACCTGCCCGAGCCGCACGATCCTACTGATGTGATTCCCGAGGCCATTCCCCTCGATATCCGTTACGAGGACGACTACCTCATCGTGCTCTCTAAGCAGCGCGGCCTGGTGTGCCATCCCGCCCATGGCCACGAGAGCGGCACCCTTGCAAACGCTCTGGTCTACCACTGCGGTATCGATCATCTTGGTACCGTGCAGGGTGAGGACCGCCCCGGCATCGTGCATCGCCTGGATCGCGATACCTCGGGCCTTATGCTCGCGGCAAAAGACGACGACACCCAGCGCGCGCTTCAAAATCTTATCCGCACGCGCACGCTCGACCGTCGCTATATCACGCTCGTTCATGGTCACATCGCCATGGACGAGGGCACTATCAACACCGGTATCGCCCGGTCTACGCGCGACCGTGTCAAGATGGCGGTTTCTGATGACCCCTTTGCGCGCCAGGCCATTACGACCTTTAAGGTCCTTGAGCGCTACGATTCCACGCGTTTTGACGACGGCTATACGCTCGTCGAGTGCCACCTGTTTACCGGTCGCACGCATCAGATTCGTGTGCACATGCGCCATATCAACCATGCCTGCGTGGGCGACCCGCTCTACGGCAAGTGTGATACGCGTGCCGATCTGGGTCTGACCAGGCAGTTCCTCCATTCTTGGCGCGTGGCGTTCGACCATCCCGTGACGGGCGAGCGCATCGAGTGTCGCGACGAGCTGCCGTGGGATTTTGCGGCGGTTTTGGATGACCTGGCCCCGCGTTCGCTCGGTCTCACTGCCGCTGGCGACGAAATCGTCCCGCAGCTCGGTCTGCTCGAAGCCTAACCAGTATTTAGGTGGTTTCTTGAACTCGGTATGCCTGCGGTAAGATATACGGTTGTTTACGTAACGCGTTGCTGGGAGCCTGCATGCTCGCCTTTTTACAAACCAACACACCCATCGTGATCTTCAATCAGATTGTCGTCACGCTGCTCACGGTCTGCTTTCTGTACCAGGTGGTCTTCTTTGTCATCGGCGCTCTTCGTGGCGAGGTCGCGCCCCCTAAGGCCAAAAAGCTGCATCGTTATGCCTTCTTTATTGCAGCGCATAACGAGGAAGCCGTTATCGCCAATCTTGTTCGCTCCATCAAGGACCAGGATTATCCGTCCGAGCTCATCGAGGTCTTTGTGGTCGCCGATGCCTGTACCGATAACACGGCACAGCTCGCGCGCGAGGCGGGCGCCATCGTCTATGAGCGCAATGACCTGGCCCGTAAGGGCAAGAGCTGGGTCATGGACTTTGGTTTCGATCGCATTCTCAACGAGTATCCCGATACGTTTGAGGGCTACTTTATCTTCGATGCCGATAACGTCATTTCCCGTGATTACGTATCCAAGATGAACGATGCTTTTGACCAGGGCTTTCATGTGGTCACCAGTTACCGCAACTCTAAGAACTTCGGCAGCTCGTGGATCTCTGCGGCTAACGCCACCTGGTATCTGCGTGAGGCCCGCTTCCTCAACAACGCGCGTAATATCTGCAAGACGTCCTGCGCTGTCTCGGGTTCGGGCTACCTCATCTCCGCTAGTGTTATTGAGGGCATGCACGGCTGGCAGTTCCATACACTGACCGAGGACATCCAGTTCACCACGTTCTGCGCCATTCACGGCATTCGCATCGGTTATGCGCCGGCGGAGTTCTTTGACGAGCAGCCCGTGCCGTTTAAGGCGTCCTGGAAACAGCGCATGCGTTGGACCAAGGGCTTCTACCAGGTCTTTTTTACCTATGGCAAGCATCTTGTCAAATCGACATTCCGCTATCATCGCTTTGCCGCTTATGACATGTTTATGACCATCGCTCCGGGCATGCTACTGTCCCTGATCTCCATGCTCGCCAACGCGACCTTCCTCATCGTGGGCGGGCTTTCGCACGGCTTCTTGGCCACCGAGGTCGAGATGCAGGCTTGTGCCGCCTCGCTCATTATGACCTTCGTGATGATGTACCAGACTTTCTTTATCCTGGCGCTACTCACGACCATCTTCGAGTACAAGCACATTCATTGCGCGCAAAAGTGGCGTTTGGTGACCAACCTGTTTACCTTCCCGATCTTTATGTTCAGCTATATTCCCATCACGGTGGCAGCCCTGTTCCTGAAGGTCGACTGGGTCCCGACGCAGCATGCTGTCAACGTTACCCTCGACGAGGTCATGCAAGGCGCCAAATAACCACCACCAAAACCACCGCAAAGGGGACAGGCACCTTTGTGGTGGTTTTTGCGTTTGAGTAGCTGTCCATGGAGGTGCACGATGTCCTACATCCCATTTTGGATTTGCATCTTTGCCGGTGCGGTGGTTGATGCCCGTGAGCGGCGGTTTCCGAATGCGCTTGCCGGTGCGTGTGCGGTGGCGGCGTTAGCAGGCGTTTGGCTCGACAGGGGCGTTAACACTGCACTTGATCATGCCGGTCTTGCGGTCATTGTCTACCTTGCCCTTGTGCTTACTGAGTCACTCTGGCGTCGTGTTCGCCACGCTCCCGGCATTGGCATGGGGGACGTCAAGGCGCTCTTCGCGCTTTGCACGCTCGACCCTATGGGCGGCATCGTGGCATTTGCCATCGCGCTCCTGGTCCTTGCCCTCTCCTGCCTCTTCACAAAATCGCGCTCCCTGCCATTGCTCCCGTTTTTGGTGCCGATTTTTGCCATAATCGAGGTCGTGGGCTGCACATTGTAACCGATTGCGCATCCTTCTTAAGGAGCATGCCATGGCAACTAATCAAGAAACGGCCGTCATTAAGGCGCGCATGGACCGCATTCCCGCGGCGTTGTCGCCCGAACTCGTCGAGCGCATTTCCGCCGATCGCGCTTCGGGTGCCGTCAATCCGTATCGTTGCAACGACGACCAGGTCATTCGTCGAATTGATCGCGCTGCCGACAAAGGCACGCTCATGCGCCCGGCGTTTATGCGCGATACCGAAAAGATTCTGCATTTGCCTGCATACACGCGTTATGCAGGCAAAACGCAGGTCTTTAGCTTCCGTAGCAACGACGACCTGTCACGCCGCGGTCTGCACGTGCAGCTTGTTTCGCGCATTGCGCGCGATATCGGTCGCGCCCTGGGGCTCAACTGCGATCTGATCGAGGCGATTGGCCTGGGCCACGACTTAGGACACACGCCCTTTGGCCACGCCGGTGAGCGCTTTCTCAACGATATCTATCACGAGCGCACGGGTCGCTACTTTTTCCATAACGTGCAGTCGGTCCGCGTGCTCGATGCCCTGTACGGCCGCAACGTGTCGCTCCAGACGCTCGATGGCGTGTTGTGCCATAACGGCGAATATGAGCAGCGCGTATTTGAGCTGTCACACATGGCATCCTTTGGTCAGTTCGATCAGACGGTTGAGGACTGTATTGCCAAGGGCTATAGCGCAATTGAGCACCTGCGTCCCATGACGCTCGAGGGCTGCGTGGTCCGCATCTCGGATATCCTTGCCTACGTTGGGCGCGATCGCCAAGACGCCATTGCGGCGGGCCTGCTGTCGCCCGATGCTTTTGACGATGGCCTGGGTGGGGCATACAACAGCTGGATCCTTACGCATGCCTCCATCGATATCGTTGAGCACAGCTATGGTAAGCCGCGCATAGAGATGAGCGAGGAGCTGTTTGAGGAAATCCGCCGAGCCAAGCGCGAGAACTACGAGAAGATCTATAGCAAGGGCGGCATCGAAGGCGACTCCGAAGCGGAACTGCGCGAGGCGTTCGAAAAGCTCTACGACCGTTGTCTGCAGGATATAAACGAAGGCGACGAGTCCTCGTACATCTTTAAGCACCACATTTCTCGCATTGATCAGCAGCTTTCCTACTACGACCGTACCTATGCCTGGCAGGACGACAAGGATCAAGCGGTAGTGGATTACATCGCGAGCATGACGGACGGCTATTTCCGCGAGCTCACGAGCAAGTTGTTCCCTGGTCTGGAGTTTCCGCACCGTACCTATATTAACGAACGGTAGTTCGTATATATTCGGTATACTTATTAGTGAAAAACGTTTTTGATTGATGCACGGGATGGCTATGGACGACCTTTTTTCTGCCTCGACGCGCGAGCGTTCCTTTAAAAATGCGCCGCTTGCGGTTCGCATGCGCCCCAATTCGCTCGACGAGTATGTGGGCCAGCAAAAGGCCGTGGGCAAGGGTTCGTGGCTGCGTGCGGCAATCGAGCATGATGTGCTATCGAGCGTGATTCTGTATGGGCCGGCCGGCACGGGCAAGACGACACTGGCCCACATTATCGCTAACCATACCAAGAGCGAGTTTGTCGAGGTCAGCGCCGTGACGGGCACCGTGAAGGACTTGCGTCGCGTGATTGACGAGGCAAAGACGCGCCTGAATACGTATGACCGCCGTACCATCTTGTTCATCGACGAGATTCACCGTTTTTCGAAGTCGCAGCAGGATGCGCTTTTGCATGCGGTTGAAAACCGTACCGTCATTA
>JAEZNV010000127.1 GCA_023441725.1 Actinomycetes bacterium
CCAGCAGCGTGTTCTTAAGGATCATGCCGTTGGGCAAGAAGAACGGGAAGCCGGGGGCCTCGTCGCGCATCATAAAGAGGTCCATCTCGCGGCCGATCTTGCGGTGGTCGCGCTTCTTGGCCTCCTCGAGCATGTGCATGTGCTCGTCGAGCTCTTCCTTGGTGGCAAAGGCGACGCCGTTGATGCGGGTGAGCATCTTGTTGTCCTTGTCGCCCTTCCAGTAGGCGCCCGAGACGCCGGTAAGCTTAAAGGCCTTCAGAGCCTTGGTGTAGCAGATGTGGGGGCCGACGCACATGTCGATGTAGTCGCCCTGCTGGTAGAAGGTAATGCGGGCATCGTCGTCCAGGTCGCCGATGTGCTCGACCTTGTACTTCTCGCCGCGCTCCTCCATAAGGGCGATGGCCTCGGCGCGAGGCTTCTCGTACACGGAAAACTTGAGGTTCTCCTTGACGATCTTCTTCATCTCGGCCTCGATCGCGGGGAAGTCGTCCTCGCTGATCTTAACGCCCTCGGGCAGGGCGACGTCGTAGTAGAAGCCGTTGTCGGTCGCGGGGCCGTAGGCAAAGTCGGCCTGGGGGTACAGGCGCTTGATGGCCTGCGCCATGATGTGCGCGGCAGAGTGGCGGATGACGTGCGTGACCTCGTCCTGCGGGAGCTCGGCCACCGAACCGTCATTGTAGAGTGCCTTCATGGGTATGTTTTCTCCTCTCGGATGCCTGATGCAAGTGCGCGCGATGCGCTCGGCGTTTTTGACTTGCATCATTATAGGCAGGTTGCCTTGGTATACAAGCGCCCGCCGCACCTTAATGGCACGGCGGGCGATTTTCTACGCATGCTTCATCGTGTGGGGGCGGGGTTGCTGGGCGCGCGTGTGGCTTACGCGTGGCGCGCGGCGCCCGTGGCTTGCGGCCGGCCCGTCGATGGATGCGTTACTGGATGCGAGTTCGGCAGTAGGGGCAGACCTTCCAGTGCGCGTCGAGCGGGCGATGGCAGCTGGGGCACACGTTGCGAACCTGGGTGTCGCACACGGGGCACACGACAAAATCCTTCTCGATGGGCGCTCCGCACTGCGGGCAGGTGCCGTACTGGGCAAGCTGGCGCTCGCGCAGGGCCATGTCCAGCTCCTGCTCCTCGCGGTCGGCCGCGTAGGAGTGCGGACGCAGGACCAGGTAGGCGATGAGGCCCACAAACGGGATGAGAGCGATGATGCCCCATGCCACGTAGGCGCTGGCGCCGCGGCGGCGAGCGTCGATGAACACATAGACGACCGACAGCACGTACAGGGCGATGATAAAGCCCACGAAGGCATAGATGACGCCCATAAGCTGCGGCGACATGAGCTCGGAGATGTACTTGGACATTGAGGTGTACCTTTCGGAATATTTACAGTCCGGTCAAGTTTACCACGGGGTTTGTTTATATGGGACTACGGTTGCAAGCGGGGCTGGTGCGGACACAAACATCTCAATCTGTAACAGGTAGGAGCGGAATCCGGGTCTAGATGTTACAAATCGAGACGCAGGGGTCCCTCCCCGACTTTAAATCTCAATCTGTAACACATGGGACCGATTTTCCTCTCTTACTGTTACAGATCGAGACAATGAAAACCGTCCAAACCGAATGTCTCAATCTGTAACAGTTACTCGGATAAAACAGTCCCAGATGTTACAGATTGAGACAAATCTCCGACACCGAAAGTGGCAGACGAGGTTGTCGACGTTGCCGAGTCTCCCCCTCGCCTGCCGTTGGCGGGTGTTGCGGGGCTGTTCGCCGCATTGCCGCCGCGCTGGGGGTGTGCAGACCGTAGGATAGTCCTATTGACGGCCTGTCAACTCGTCTGGGAGGCACTGTGACGGAAACGTTTGATATCGCGATTGTGGGCGCGGGCATCACGGGATGCGCCATCGCGCGGCAGCTCGCGCGCTATGACCTGTCCATTTGCGTGGTCGAGGCGGCCAACGACATCGCCCTGGGCGCCTCGAAGGCCAACGGCGGCCTGGTGCACGCCGGCTACGATCCGGCACCGGGCACCGTAAAGGCGCAGGTCAACGCCCGCGGCTGCGAGTTGTATGGCACCTGGGCCCAGGAGCTGGGCTTTTTGTTTTGCCGAACCGGTTCGATGGTGCTGGGATTTAGCGACGAGGACCGTGCGCAGTTAGAGAAGCTGCGCAGCAATGGCCACGCCAACGGCGTGCCCGAGCTGACGATCATTAGTCCCGAGCGCATCCACGAGCTGGAGCCGCGCGCGAGTGCCAAGGCGACGTGCGCACTGTGGTGCCCCTCGACCGGTTTTGTCGATCCGTTTGAGGTCGCCATTGCCGCGCTGGAGAACGCGGTCGCCAACGGCGTGACATTTATGCGGTCCGCGCCGGTGGAAGCGATTGAGGTTGCTGGCGGCGAGGCTACCGACGGGACTGCGCGCTTTACGCTGGTGACGCCTGCCGGCGATGTGCGCTGCCGCTATCTGATCAACGCCGCGGGCAACGGCGCCGCGGACATCTCGCATATGGCCGGCGCCGAGGAGTTCCAGATGGTCTGGCGCCAGGGAAACATCGTGGTGCTGGACAAGGAGCCGCGCGCGCTCATGCCGCTCTACCCCGTTCCCACGCCGGTGTCCAAGGGCGTTATCGTCACGGGCACCGCGCACGGCAACACCGTGATCACCGCGACCGCTGCCGTGCGCGAACCGGGCGATACACAGACCTATGCGAGCGATGTGAACGCGCTACTGACCGGCGCGCGCAAACTGGTGCCCGATCTGGACACGCGCCGCGTGGTGCGCGCGTTTGCCGGCGGACGTCCGGTCATTCAGGGGACCAACGACTTCTTTATTGGGCAGTCGGCCGTGGTGCCGGGGCTGTTCCAGGCGGCGGGCATTCAGTCGCCGGGCGTGGCGAGCGCGCCGGCCATTGCCGAGCGCATGGAGCACGTGATGCGCGAGGCGGGCGTTGCTTTGCGCGAGCGGGCCGACTGGGACCCGATTCGCCGCGCGCCGGACGACTTCGACCGCGCGCCGCTTGCGCGCAAGGAGGAGCTCATTGAGTCCGACCCTGCATGGGGGCAGATCGTCTGCCGCTGCGAGACGGTGCCCGAGGCCGAAATTGTTGCCGCGATTCGACGCCGCCCGGGTGCGGTTTCGGTCGAGGGCGTCAAACGCCGCTGCCGCGCGGGCATGGGCCGCTGCCAGAGCGGCTTTTGCCAGAGCCGCGTGGTGGCAATCCTGGCGCGCGAGCTGGGCCGCGACCCCAACGAGGTGCTGCTGGAGGACACTGGCTCGTGGCTCGTTGAGGGACCTTTGAAGGGGGTGCGCTAGGATGGCGAGCTTTGAAGTAAATGCCACGATCGCGGCGGACGGCGCCGACGAGGCAGTGCCAACACAGGCGTTCAACGTGGTCGTTATCGGCGGCGGACCCGCCGGCATGGCGGCCGCGCTTTCCGCGCATAAGGCCGGCGCGCGTGTGGCCATCGTGGAGCGCGAACAGCACCTGGGCGGAATACTCCGCCAGTGCATCCACCCTGGCTTTGGCCTATCGCACTTTAAGCAGGAGCTCACCGGCCCCGAGTATGCGCAGCGCTTTATCGACCAGGTGCGCGCGACCAACATTGCGCTGTTCTTGGACAGCATGGTGCTTGGGATTGATTCGGGCGAGTCCACGGAAGACGCCACACTCCACACCGTCACGCTCATGAGCCCCGCTGGCATGTTGCAGCTCACCGGGCGCGCGGTCGTCCTTGCCATGGGTTGTCGCGAGCGCACCCGCAGCGAGATCAAGATTCCTGGCAGCCGACCCGCCGGCGTGTTTACGGCCGGCCTGGCGCAGCGATACATCAATATCGAAAACCTTAAGCCCGGCTCGCGCGCCGTCATTTTGGGCTCGGGTGACATCGGACTGATTATGGCGCGCCGCTGCACGCTCGAGGGAATTTCGGTCGAGGGCGTGTACGAGCTCATGCCGTACGCCAACGGCCTGCGCCGCAATGTGAAAAACTGCCTGGACGACTTTGGCATTCCGCTGCACCTGTCCACCACCGTCACGCGCGTGATCGGGCACGACCGCGTGGAGGCCGTCGAGGTAAGCCAGGTCGACGAGCATCTTGCGCCCATTCCGGGGACCGAGCGCGTTGTTCCATGCGACACGCTGCTGCTTTCGGTGGGCCTGATACCCGAGAACGAGCTTTCGGTTGCCGCGGGCGTGGAGCTGGACCCACGTACGCGCGGCGCCGTGGTGGACCAGAACCTGCAGACGGGCGTTCCGGGCATCTTTGCCTGCGGCAACGTGCTGCACGTGCATGACCTGGCAGACAATGTGACGACCGAGTCCGAGCGTGCCGGTGCGGCTGCGGCGGCATGGGCGTTGGGGGCTGTCGGCACCGCGGCGGGAGTGGCGGACGCGGGCTGCGAGCTCACGGTCTCCCCCGCCGGCATCGCAGGCTACGCACTGCCGGGCCGCATTACGACCGTCGGGCTCACTAAGCTCAACTTCCGCGTACGCCGGCCGGTCGATGCCGCCCGTGTACGTATCCTGGCAGGCGACGAGGAACTGTTTGCAGGCAAGGTCCGCCCGTTCAAACCGAGCGTTATGGAAAGCTTCCCGCTGCCGGCGAAGGTCATTCAGCAGGCGCTCGACCTGGGTACCAGCGAAATTGTCCTGTCAGTCGATCCCGTCGAGGAGGCATAAGGCCATGAGCACAAACACGATCGAGACACTGCGTTTCAACTGCACCACCTGCCCATCCGAGTGCCTCCTGACTGTAAAGGTGGAGCGCGACGCAGACGGCGCCGTGGTAGAGGTGCGCTCCGTGACCGGCAACAGCTGCCCGCGCGGCGATGCATTCTCGCACCAGGAGCTCACCTGCCCCATGCGCGTGCTCACCACCACTGTGGCCGTATCCGGTGGCGATGAGGCGCTGCTGCCCGTACGCACGGCCGAAGCCATCCCGCTGGCACTCCACGCCCAAGCCATGGACCTCATTCGCGGCCTGGTTGTCGACGCGCCCATCCGTATGGGCGACATCGTGCTAGAAGACCTTCTCGGCACCAACATCGACCTCATCGCCAGCATGGACATCGACCCAGCCTAAGCAGCCAATTTGGGACGAGGCTCTTTTAGCTACCCCGCCATCCGCCCCGCCCCTCCTCAATTGCGGTGAAATAGTTCCTGATTTCCGCCAAAACCCCGGCATCCAGGAACTATTCCACCACAACTAACCTTGGAATCGGTATTTAGCCTGTGCCTACTTTAGTGCCATTTCAAAACTATGCCGGATTACGGGGCTGATTCGGAGACCCCCATCCATTCCGGCATTTTTCGATTTTTGATAAGCCTTCTACCTGCGGTTTTAATTTCGCGATTTTTCCTATGGTCATGTAATACAGGTCCAGCCCCGTAATCCGCCATACTTCTGAAACCAGCCCATTTGGGACGGACCTCTTATGGCTACTTTTACCTATCAGCCCGCATGTTTGACGCAGCTAAAATAGCCCCGTCCCAAATTGACTACCCCGGCATTGGGGATACCATGGTGGCACTCTAGCGAAAGGATGTTTCATGGCACATGTCGATGACCAGCGCGTGGCTCGCGTGCTCGATGCGCTCGAGGCTCAGCACCCAGGCGCGCAGCTGCTTGTAAACGACCCGTGGTCGATTTATTACCTGACCGGCTTTTATGCCGATATGTTCGAACGTTTTTGTGGCGTGCTGCTCGCACGCAATACTGAGCCCGTGATCTTGGTCAACGCGCTACATCAGCTGCCCGAGTACGACAATGTCCGCGTGGCCTACCACAACGACACCGACGTCGTGACCGACGCCATCGTTCGCGAAGTCGATCCGACCAAGCCGCTCGGCATCGATACCGTCATGCGTTCCGGCTTTTTGATGCCGCTCATGGATCGTCACGCCGCCAGCGAGTTCTTCCTGGGCGACTTTGCCGTCACCGCCGCACGCACCCACAAGGATGCCGCGGAGCAGGAGCTGATGCGCGCGTCCTCGGCCGCCAACGACGCTGTGATGGCCGACGCTATCAAGCTCGTTCACGAGGGCGTGACGGAACGCGAAATTGCCGACCAGATGCTCGGCCTGTATCGCAAGCACGGCTGCGAGGGCTTTAGCTTTCCGCCCATCGTGAGCTTTGGCGCCAACGCCGGCGACCCGCACCACGAGCCCGACGATACGGTTCTCAAGCGCGGTGACGTGGTGCTGTTCGACATTGGCGGGCGTCGCCGCAACTACTGCTCGGACATGACACGCACGTTCTTTTGGGGCGAGCCGGACGAAGAGACGGCACGTATCTACGACATCGTGCGCCGCGCCAACGAGGCCGCCGAGGCGCTCATAGCTCCAGGCGTGCGCATGTGCGACCTGGACCGCGCCGCGCGCGACGTGATTGAGGACGCTGGCTACGGCAAATACTTTACGCACCGCCTAGGACACTCGATCGGTCTTCAGGACCACGAGCCGGGCGACGTCTCGCTCGTCAACGAGCAGGTCGTAGAGCCGGGCATGACATTCTCCATCGAGCCGGGCATCTACCTCCCCGGCCACACCGGCGTCCGCATCGAGGACCTTGCCCTGGTCACCGAGTCCGGCGTCGAGATTCTCAACGGCTACCCCCACGACCCAGTCCGCCTCGACTAGCCCTTACCCAATAGCCCCTCAATTAGTTGCGGTGGAATAGTTCCCAGATTGGCCCACAGAGGCATAATCCAGGAACTATTTCACCGCAACTGCCATGGGGCCAAGTCGACCAATTTGAAAGTCTAGAGCTGCGCCACGAAAACGGCCTATCTACTACGTTTAACCCGCATGGGTCGACCATGCGGGTCTTTTTTGAAAATTGGCAAGCCTTCTACCTGCGGTTTTGATTTTGCATTTTTCCGCGTGGTCGAGGGTATCCGCTAAAACGTAGTAGATAGGCCCATTTCGTGGCGAGCAGCCCAAATTAGCTGCCCGGCAAATGGGGTTAGCGCAGCAAGCCTGCTACTTCGCCGGCTAGGGTGATGGTGCCGGCTGCTACAAAGGGCTCGCCTGCAGCTTCGAAAGCTGCGAGGGACTCGGACACGCTGGGGTACACGCCCGCGAGCTTATCGGCATCAACGAGGGCGGCGAGCTCCTCTGCCGGCAGGGCGCGATCGGAATCGGTCTGGGTTACGACCACGCGCGGGAATGCTGGGATCAGCACATCGACGATACCCGCCACATCCTTGTCGGCCAGCGCGGCGCACAGCAGCGTGGGGCGATTCTCAACGCACGGGTCGATCTCGTCCAGTGCGCTCACAAAATTCTCGCAGCTCTGGGGGTTATGGCAAGCGGCGATCAACTTGAGCGGATCGGTTCCTAGCACATCAAAGCGACCCGGCGTGGGGCAGCCCATAAGCGACGCATCAAGCGCATCGTGGTCGAGCTCGCGGCCCAGATACCCCTCACAGAGCATAATCGCGCACGCGGCATTCTGCGGTTGATACGCCGGTTTGACCATACTCGACGTATAGATCGCGCGCGGCGTGGTGCAGCTAAACTCAACCGTATCGCCCACATGCGCCGGCACCTTAGTCGTGGCATGGCTCACCACGAGCGGCACAACGCCGCACTCGCGGCAACGGGCATCCATCACGCGCTGAACGCTCGCCTCGTGCGTGCCCTCGCCCAAAACAACCAAGCGCCCAGGTTTGATAACCGCGGCCTTCTCGCCCGCAATGGCCTCGAGCGTGTCGCCCAGGATGCGCGTGTGGTCGAGCCCGATGCCGGTGATGGCAACGGCGACGGGATCGGTCGCACTCGTGGCGTCCCAACGGCCGCCCATGCCAACCTCGAGCACAGCAACATCCACTGCAGCCTCGGCAAACACCACCAGTGCGGCAGCCGTCAGCAGATCAAACGGTGTAATGGTGTACGCGCGCTCCCCCGCCGCCACACGACGAGCATTCACGCGATGCCCCGCCTCGACGGCGGCAGAAACGCCACGGGAAAACGCCCCATCGCTCACGACACGCCCATCGACCTCCATGCGCTCGGGATAGCGCACAAGCTGCGGCGACGTATACAGCGCGGTCTTTAACCCCTCACCACGAAGGATGGCAGCCGAAAAACGCGTGGTCGAAGTCTTGCCGTTGGTACCGGCAACCTGAATGCAATCGAAATACTCGTCCGGACGTCCCAGCTCATCGAGCATGTCGACAACCGTCTCAAGCAGAGGCCCAGCATCCCCAGAAATCCGCCCCGTATCAGCAGCAAGCCCCACAGCCTCACCAAACGAAAGCAACTCAAACGAGAAAGGAACGACATACGACCCAGAACGCTTAGCCATAACCCAAAGTCCCCCATAACAGAAAAAGAGGCCCGTAAAAAACAACGAGCCCCTCCCATTCAAAATATCAGCCAAA